>DASWKR010000077.1 GCA_036396535.1 Acidimicrobiia bacterium
AGCACCGACCAACCCGAGTCGGTCGGGATCGGTCTCGCCATCTCCAGGCAGCTCACCGACCTGATGGGCGGCATGCTCGACTATCGCTACGAGTCCGGTCACAGCATCTTCCGCCTGTCGCTGCAGGCCGCCTCGGGGTGATCGAGCTGGGATCGCGGCTCAGGGGTCGCGCAGGCGGTACCCCATACCGCGCACCGTCTCGATGAGGTCCTGCCCCAGCTTCTTGCGGAGGTAGCCGACGTACACGTCGACGACGTTGCTCCCCGTGTCGAAGTCGTAGCCCCACACCCTCGAGAGGAGCTGTTCGCGCGACAGAACCTGGTTGGCGTGGGTCATCAGAGTCTCGATCAACGAGAACTCGCGGGCGGACAGCTCGACCTCGGTGCCTCCGACCTCCGCCCTTCTCGTTCTCAGGTCGAGGCGAACGCCACCTGCCTCGATGCGGGCGGCCGTCGGCGTGCCGGAATCGCGCAGGCGGACGCGCACCCTGGCGAGGAGCTCCTCGAAGCGGAACGGCTTGGTGACGTAGTCGTCGGCCCCTCCCTCGAGCCCGGCCACCGTGTCCCCCACCCCTTTCCTGGCAGTGAGGATGATCACAGGCAGGCGTTCCCCTCTGCGGCGGATCTCGGCGAGCACGTCCTGTCCGTCTTTCCCCGGAAGGCCCAGGTCGAGGATCATCAGGTCGAAGTCGTCATCCCGGGCCGCATAGGCCGCGTCGCGACCGTCCCCGACGACCAGCGTGGCGAACCCGGCGGCGGCGAGCCCCTTCTCGAGGAAGGTGGCGATGCCCGGCTCGTCCTCGGCGATGAGGATCCTGCTCACACTTGATCCTTCCCCGGGTGCTCGGTCGGCAGTGTCAGCGTGAAGACCGCTCCCCCCGACGGGTGAGACTCGAACGAGATGTGACCTTCGTGCGCCTCGGCGATCGCCTTCACGATGGCAAGCCCCAAGCCGGCGCCGGTCGTCGCCCGGCGCCCGGTGCGGCCCCTGGTGAACCGCTCGAACAGCCGTCCCTTGGTGCTCTCGTCGATCCCGGGCCCCCCATCCTTGACCCAGATCATCGCCGACTCGCCGACGATCCGGCTTCCGATCGACACCGGAGTGCCATCGGGCGTGTGCTCGACGGCGTTGCGCATCAGGTTCATGATCGCCTGTGTGACTCGTTGCTCGTCGAACTCGACGACCGCCTCCGCGACCTCGTCGATGGTCCAGTCGCGGTGGTCGAGCGACTGGGCTTTCGATGCCAGATCTCGGGTCAGCTCGCCGAGGTCGACCGGGTGTGGTTGAACGAAATCGGGCTGTTCGGCAGTGGCCAGCACGAGGAGGTCGTCGACGATGCGCGACATGCGATCAAGCTCATCTGTGACGAGGGCGATCGTCTGCGCCCGATCGACCGGGTCGTCTCCCATGACTTCCAGGTTGCCGCGGATGATGGTGATGGGAGTCCTCAGCTCGTGCCCGGCGTCGTCGACGAATCGCCGTTGCGTTGCGAAGGCATCCTCCAGGCGATCGAGCATTGCGTTGAACGTGCGCCCCAACTCGGCGATCTCATCGTCTCCGTCCACGGGAATGCGACCCGAGAGGTCGGTCTCGCTCATGGAGCGGGCGGCGTCCGTCAGCAGCCTGAGCGGACGCAGGATGCCACCCGCCGCAACCCAAGCGATCGCCGAGGCGAGGAGGAAGATCGATCCATAGACGATGGCGCCGAGGCGCACGACGCCATCGACCCGCTCCAGGCGAGGTTCCATGAGGATGGCGACGACGAAGACGCCCCGGACGGCGCCATCCGACTCGAGCGGGATGGCGAGGTACCTGATCGGTCCGTCGTCGGAGTCGATCTCTCGTCGCTCGGGCCTCTCGACGTCGGTCCACTCGTCGACGATGGGCGTCGCCGCCAGAGCGGATCCCACGATGTCCCCGCGATACGGCCTTCCGTCCACGATGGTCACGATGCCCTCCCCCTCGAGGGGCACGTTGCGGGACAGGAACGTGTCGAATATGGCCTCGACGTCGCCTGCGAACTCCTTGCCAGACTCGGGGTCGATGCCGCCTGCGAGCTGACGGAGCTCACCCACCTCCTGGTCGAGCGCCTCGTCCGCATCCCGGGAAATCTGCTGGAGTAGGAATGCCCGCTGCACGATCAAGGCCGCAACCAGCGCACCCGCCAGGAGTAGCACGTACCACCCGAGGATCCGAGCTCGGGCAGACGGGTGACGCCTCGTCCGATTGACCTGGTGGTTCATCATTGGAAGGTTACGTGGCGGCACGGGACCGGCAAGAGGGCCCGGGGTCTCCCGGGCCCTCTTGCGTCGACGGCGACTCTGCTCAGGAGTCTGCCGAGCCGTCTGCCGTGTCGTCCGATCCGTCCGCTGAATCTGCACTGTCCGCAGGGCTATCTGCCGGGCTGTCCGCAGGCGAGTCCGCAGGGCTATCTGCCGGGCTGTCCGCAGGGCTGTCGGCTGGGCTGTCCGCAGGGCTATCTGCCGGGCTGTCTGCAGGCGAGTCCGCCGGGCTATCCGCAGGCGAGTCCGCCGGGCTGTCCGCAGGCGAGGCCGCAGGGCTGTCCGCCGGGCTGTCCGCAGGCGAGTCCGCCGGGCTGTCCGCCGGGCTGTCCGCAGGCGAGTCCGCAGCGCTGTCCTCCGACGCGTCGAATGGCGAGCTGGCGCTGTCGGCCGACTCGGTCCTGTCATCGAGGTCGACGACCACCGATGTCGGCAGCGGCCCGAGCGTGGGCGGGGCGACGACCTCGCTCATGTCGACACGGTCCTTCAGGTCGATCGCCCGCGGGTCGGCACTCGCCTCGCCCTGCGAGCCGACGATGAGGCCCGAGACCCCGAGCGCCCCAACAGTCGCCACTGATGCGACGACTCGCCAGTCCTTCGGTCGCTTCCATTGGTCCTTCAGCTGCATGGTCGATTCCTCTCCGTGTTGTGTGGGTTCGACACGATCAGGATGCCCGACCGCCGTGAGATGACGATGAGCCGGACATGAGATGTCCCTCATCGAGGGATCGAGCGCTCTCGACCCATGACTCGGCCAGTTTGAGCCTTCGTCTCGTCTCCTCCGGCCATGCGTGGCGCTGGACCCGGAACGGGCCTGTCGCCAGCGACACGATGACTGCGGCGGCGCGGCGGCGCAGGTCGACCGGGTCGAGATCAGCGTCCCAGCGACGCAGGAGCTCAGCTCCGAACCGGCGAGTCCGGTCCGGGGTCTTGGAGAGCTGCTGCCACAACGACAGGTGCCCGATCATCGTCGCTTGGTCCTCACCGACTCGACCCCAGCCGAACGTGTCGACGTCGAGGAGCCCGGCAACGCCTCCGCCATCGACGAGCACCTGTGCTTCGTAGAAGTCGCCATGCACCGCCGTGCCCCGGTCAGCGTCGTCGTGCCCGATGCTGGTGACGAGCTGCGTGAGACGGTCCTCTTCGTCGGGCAGGAGCGCCTGCAGCAGGCGGTGGACCCTGTCGAGGCGGTCGATCGCCGACCTCGCCCGCCGCGAGGCGGCGTTCGCGGGTAGCGAGCCCAAGAGGCGATCGAGCGCGTCGGCCGACGGAAGCGGCTGTTCGAGCGAATCCAGAGCGGCGCGCAGCGTCACACCGGAGAGGGCCTGCAGAACGACCATTCCGAGGGCGGCGTCGTAGCCGAGGCTGCGTGGCACAGGCAGATGGCTCGCAAGGGTCGTGTGGACACGGTGCAAGCGGGCGACTTCATCTGGAGGAACCAGCTTGATGTACACCGATCCACTTCGGCCGGCCACCTCGACGACGGCGCGCCTCCCCGGTCGATACGCCCGCAGGCGTGCAACCGGGTCGTCCGTGGTCACGGCACCGAGATCGTCGAGAAGCCTGCGCAGCGTCCCCGGATCGAGCGCCGACGCCAAGCCCGGCAGAGCTGGGTCGTGCGGAACGATCCATACGCCGACGCTTGCATCGCCCGACTCGACCACGGTGGCCCCCGGCGGCACAGCCCCAGAAACGGCAACCACCTGATGACGCCCTGCCAGGGCGCCTTCGACGTCGGCCGTGTAGCGCACCGTGATGCTCTCCCCAGGCCACCATGTGACTTGCTTGGCCGTTGCGCTCAGCAGGCGAACGCCGGAGGACGCCAGAGCGATGCGAAGCGGCGCCGGAACCGCGCTGCCGAGCAGGTCGTGCACGGCGGGCAAGGAAGGGTCGCTCAGGCGCGCGGTACGGGGGTTGGTCACGGCCACGCGGTCATCGTGTGCTCGGGCGATGAGACAGCCGTGAAACGAAGGTGAGAATCCTCTCATCATCGGGCAGAGCGCGCGAGGCGACCCGCGACCGTCGCTCTCTCGGTCGTCAGGCCGGCGACAAGGCGACGCGGAACTGTTCTTCGAAGATCGGAGACGTCAGCTCGATGCCCACCTCCTGGTAGATCCCCGGCGGGATGCCGATGTCGGCGAGCCAGAGGTGGCCGACGGAGATCGCGTCGAGGCCGGTCTTGGGGAGGGCGAGCGTCACGGTCGCGACGGCGTCGACAGCGGCCCCGGGAGCCAGGCCGGTGGTGGCGTCGACTCCCGACGGGACGTCGAGTGCAACGACCGGGGCGTCCCGGCTCTTCGCCCACTCGATCATGGCGAGCGGGACGCCGCCGGGGGAGCCGTCGAGGCTGTAGCCGATCACCGCATCGACGATCAGCGA
>DASWKR010000078.1 GCA_036396535.1 Acidimicrobiia bacterium
GGCAACACGGCCATCGGGTGATCATGACGACGCATTCAACGGCGACGGTCGCGCTCACGCCTGCGGGATCACTATTCGAAATGACAACAGCGCCAACACGGATAACTGGCGTCGATACGATCCATGACACGGTCTCGCGCATGAGCGGTGGTTTGGTGCAAGCTATATCAGCGCGCACCGTTCTCGTTGAAGGCTCCACCGACGAGAAGTTCTACAACGCGGTCGCTCGCGGCATCGCTGGACTCCGAGGTGCACACGACATTGCGATCTCATTCGTGGCAGTCGACTCCGCTCTTAATGCCGCAGGCAAGGGATCTGTGGAAGCCGCTGAAAAGCTGGTCAGTTTCATGCGTGATGCCGATTTGCCTCTCGTGGTCGGCACTCTCCGTGACCGTGACGGGACGATGACAGGTGGCGAATCTGCGGCGAGCCCGATGACCTCTCGATACTGCGTCGAAAACTATCTTGTCGATCCGCTCGTTGTGTTCGGCAAGCAGCTTGAGATCAGCGAGCGAATTCTCGTCGGGACTCGCGAATATCGCCATGGTCAGCAATACTCTTTCCGAACTGAGTACGGCTCCGAGGATCTGCAGGATATTGCGGACTCGGTGCTGAGTTGTCTCGAGAGCCGACTGCGGGACGAGGAGGACTGGGACGATCGGCTAAGGGACCGCAAGAGTTTGCGCTACCTGAACGGTCCCGAACTCCAGTATCCGAACTGGCTATTTGAGTGGCACGGCAAGCGGCTGCTTAGCCTCGTGCACGCGGCATATGACGTCAAACAGGGAGTCAATCTGAGCGGTCTTCAGAAGACTCTTCTGGCTATGGAACTATATCCCATGGACCTTGTCGAGGATCTCGATCAGCTGCGAGTGCTCTAACGCATTCGGCAGGATTCGTCGATCGTCCTGCTAGGTCAGCGCGACGTGGCCTTCGTGGGCCCAGCGAGCCAGGTCGGGAGCGGCGAGCTGCGACACCCGGTTCCAGTAGCGATCGATGTCCGCGCCGCTCATGAGTTGTCGCCACTCCACCGTGACTCCCGAGCGCAGGAACGCCGTCGAATCGATCCAGAAGCCCGTGGCGGCCTCCGTGGTGACGTGACTGGATCGGGCACGCATCGACTCGAGCGTGCGTGTCCAGCGAAGTCGGCGATCCGCTCCGGTGTCACATCCGTGCCGAAGGGCACGTGCGAGCATCGACATCTCGGCCAGCAGGTCTCGCCTCGAGTCTGAGTAGTGGAACAGGTGGACGTTGCTCCGATCGCGCAGCTCCCAGCTCGAGCGGAGGTGGTCCAGCACGCCGGCGAGAGTGACCGAAGCCATCGACAGATCCTCGTCGGACTCGGGGAACAGACGAAGCCGTTCGGCGGGCGCCGGTGGCTCCGGCCTCGGCTGTCGTCGTCCGGGGTGGGCTGGCCCGTGACCGCCCGAACGATGGCTGAGAACGCCTGGTGGTCGATGTTCGCCGAGTGGTGCATGAACTAGACGGCGGCGTCGCGGGGATCCCGTCCGACCATCACATAGATGACGTGCGGACGAAGACGGAACACCGTCGAGCGGAGTGTGGGTCTTGATGAAGCGACGATGCCGCTGCGAACCGAGACGCTCGGCGATCTCGGCCATCGCCTCCGTGAGGTGATCCAGCCAGGACGACAGACGTTCGACGCGATCCGGGAACTCGAGATCGTCGAAAATCAGAAGACCGCACAACGTCTGCATCCAGGTTGTGCCGCTCTTCGAGGGCGTGGAGATCACGACGTGGCCCGGCTTCATCGCGAACCCGGACCATCGGCTGCTGTCGGAGTCGAACGACGTGTAGTGCTTGAGATCCACCATGGCGGCGGCACGGTCGTGAACGGCTGCCACAATCCACGCATGGCGAAGAACGTCCTCGGAACCGAGTTGGCCGAGTGCTCGGCCGACCCGCTCACCGGGTGGCTTCGCGACGGGTGCTGCAACACGGACGCCCAGGACCACGGCGTCCACACGGTGTGCGTCGTCGTCACGGAGGAGTTCCTCGACTTCTCCAGGTCGGTCGGCAACGACCTGTCGACGCCGCAACCCCACTTCCCCGGCCTGGAGCCGGGGGACCGCTGGTGCCTGTGTGCGTCTCGGTGGGTCGAGGCGATGGGGGCCGGCGTCGCGCCCAGGGTGGTGCTCGAGGCGACGCACGCCCGCACGCTCGAGTGGGCATCGTTGGGAGATCTCGAGGCGCTTCGAGCCTGACCGACGATCAGTATGGTTGGAGGCCGTTAGAGAGGGTGTGGTCATGGGAAATGCGTTGATGCGAGCCGGCACGACCCTCCACGCAAGCCTCATCAAGTCGACCGGCAAGTTCGGCGGAGGCGGCGACGACGGATCGCTCCTCGTGCTCAGCCACCGAGGTGCCATGTCGGGACGGGTGCGGCACACCCCGCTCAGTTTCCTCAACGTCGACAACGGGTACGTCGTCGTCGCCTCGATGGGCGGCGCCCCACAGCACCCCGGGTGGTACCACAACCTCAAGGCGAATCCCGACACCGTCGTCAACGTCGCAGGCGCAGACGTCGCGGTCAGAGCCCGCGAGACGTCCCACGAAGAGCGCGATCGCCTGTGGGAGCGTCTCACGTCTCGGGACCGACGCTGGGCCAACTACCAGTCGAAGACCTCCCGAACGCTCCCCGTCCTGGTTCTAGAGCGACGCTGACGTGGTCGCCGGCATGGCGAACCTGAACACACTGCGGCCGGCGTCCCGACAGTAGGTGAGATCGCCGCCCATGAGGCGCGCCAAGTCACGCGAGATCGACAGGCCGAGACCCATCGAAGCAGTCATACCCGGGGCGTTGTGGGCCCGCCTGTAAGGCTCGAAGATGGTCTCGTGCTCGTCCGGAGCAACCCCTGCCCCGTCATCCTCGACGGTGACGTAGACGCCGTCTCCTTCGGCTCCGACGCGCACGAACATCTTGTCGCCGCCATAGCGCAGGGCGTTCGACACCAGGTTGCGGAGGATCTGCCTGACCCGGGCCGGATCGCCCACGGTGTACGCCGCCACTCCCGAGAACTCGACGTCACCCGTGATCCCGGTGCCCCATGCCTCGAGCACCTGGGCAGCCTGAGCGCGCAGATCGACCCTGACGCTGGCGACCTCGAGCGTCCCCGCCTCGGCCTTGGCGGCGACGAGGAGATCGTCGACGATGTTCGTGAGATCCATCCCCTGCTCGGCGACGAGCCTGATCATCTCGGACCTCGCCTCCGGCTTGAGGGCGCCTTCGTCGTCCCGCAGAAGCTGGGCAAAACCGACGACTCCCGTGAGCGGGGTGCGCAGCTCGTGGGCGATCGTCGCGATGAGCTCGTCCTTGGAGCGGAGCAGGTCGCGCAGCTGCGCCTCGGCCTCGACTTGGCGAGCTCTGGTTCGCAGTGCGGCGATCCCGAATCCGAGGTCGTCCGCGAATCGCTGCAGCACCTGAACCTCCGGCGATTTGAAGGCTCCCACGTCGCTGTCGTACACGGCGAGGAGCCCCGCCACCTCGTCCCCGAAGAACACCGGCACGGTGACCACCGACAGGAAGCCGTGCTGAGCCGGTCGGGAGTGCGAGCGTACGAAGGTGTCGGCTGCGGTGTTCTGGACCGACACCGGCCTGCGGGTCCGCACCGCCATGCCGGCCGGGCCTCGACCGTTGTCGCCGTCCTCCCACGACAGCTTGAGCCCCGTGAGAAAGCCGCGATCCTCACCCCAGTGTGCCTGAGGAACGATCGACTTCTCCTCGTCGTCGAGCGCGTAGCCGACCCATGCCAACGCGTAGTCGCCCGTCTCGACGACGATGCGGCACACGTCCCGCAGCAACTCGGCTTCGTCGTGGGCCCTGATCAACGTGTCGTTGCACTCCGAAACTGCCTGCAGCATGCGGTTCGCCCTGCGCAGCTCCGAGCCGATCCTCTTGCGCTCGAGAGCGTTCTCCAGAAAGTCCTGGAGGACCACCAGACCTGAGACGTCTTCGGCGGGCCAAGCCGCCCGGGTCGCCTCGGTCGACTCGATGCCGCAGAATCCCACCGTCCTCCCCGACGCCCGCAACGGGATGATGATGGCGGATGCGACTCCGCTCTCGGCGAGGAGCCGGCGGTCCGATGCGGACTCGTCCGAGCCCCACTCATCCGTCAGCACGGTCACGACCGTTCCCCCATCGATCACCTCCCGGATCCACCGGAGTTTGTCGAGACCGACGGTCACGACACCGCGGTGCTGGTCGGAGACGGCTCGGCGGCTGTGCAGGCGAAAGGAACCCGACACCTGGCGCGTGAACAGGTAGGCGTCATCGGCGGAGCAGAAGGCGGCCAGCTCGCCGATCGACTGGGCGATCCTGTCGTCGATGTCATCGAAGTTCGGCGTGTTGAGATGGGACGAGATGCTCATGATCAGCTCGTCGAGGGCGACCATTCGCTCGAGACGTCGCTGGGTCGCCACCCTGTCCGACACCTCGCGCATGACGAGAACCAGGTATGTCTCGTCGTCCATCTGGAGCCGCCCGACCGAGGCGTCGATCGGGATCACGGGACCCGTCGCCGTCATGAACAGCGTCTCGAGCTCGGGGGCAGTGTCCTCGCCGCCGGCGAGGAAGTCCATCCGATGTCGGGCATATTCGGCTCGCATGTCTTCGGGGATGAGGTCGGCGAGCGGGACCCCCTCGAGCGACGTGGCCGAATGGCCGAGGAGCCTCCCGGCACTCTTGCTGACCCGCAGGATGACCCCCGACACGTTCGTCACGATCATGGGATCGGGGACGGCGTCGAACAACAGGCTGATCCTGCCCGTTGCGAACCCAGAGAGGGCGGGCGCGGTCGGTGACGTCGTCACCCATCCATTTTCGGCCCGGAACGCTGGCAGCTTTACCCACGCAACACGGTATTTCGGAGCCGGTACGCTCCCGGCGTGACGAGAGAGGCCATGCAGCGCAGGACGCTGAGCGTCCTCATGGCCGGCCAGGCTCTCGGAGTCGCCGCCATCGCGTCGGCGGTGGCCGTCGTCCCGTTGCTGGCGTCCGACCTGCTCGGCTCGGATCGGTGGGCCGGCTTGCCGTCCGCCATGATGACGTTCGGAACGGCGGCAGTCGCCGGCCCCCTCGCCCAGCGGGCTGCGAGGCGCGGGCGACGGCCTGCGCTCTCGCTCGGGTTCACGATCGGGGCGGGCGGGGCGGTTCTCGCCTTCGTGTCGGGCGAGAGCGGCGTGTTCGCCGGACTGCTGATCGGGATGCTCGTGTTCGGGGCCGGCCAGAGCTCGACGCTCCAGACACGGTTCGCGGCTACCGACCTCGCAGAGCCGGGACAGTACGGCGCCGCGATCGCTCTCGTCGTGTGGGTCGGCGCGCTCGGGGGCGTGATCGGGCCGGTCCTGACGCCTCTGCAGGAGAAGGCCGGCGAAGCCATCGGGTTGGCCCCCCATGTCGCCCCTTTCGCCGTAGCGGCGGTCCTCTACGGGTGCGCCGGCGCCTACCTGGCATGGCGCCTAAGACCCGATCCCCTCGTTGCCGCGGGAGGGGTCGATCCCCGAGCCGTGCGCGGCAGCCGCGTGGCCGACCTCCGGTCCACGATCGGGGCGATCATGGCGCGCCCGAACGCGGCGCTCGGCCTCGCCACGATCGTCCTCAGCC
>DASWKR010000079.1 GCA_036396535.1 Acidimicrobiia bacterium
CCAGCCGTTCAGACCACCAACCACCAGCCGGGGCACGCTCTAGCGATAGGGCTCAACGGCCCAGCGTCCGATAGTGCTCACCTGCCAGCGGCTCCAGACCAGCCTCGCAAACACGAAACCGATCCGCGCCCATTAGCGTTCCAGGCGTGCAACGCCCGGTAGTCCCCGCCCTCGCCCTTGCCCTCGCCGTGGCCGCGGCGTGCGGTGGATCGTCGGGTACGACGATCGCCGGGGACATCGATGCCATCCTGGCGGCGTCGTCCGAGGCGATGGGGAATGTGGACTCCGTGCGGTTCGTGATCGAACGTACGGGAGACGCGGTGTACATCGACGAGAACGGGACCATCGAGTTCCGGGATGCCGAGGGCAGGTTCGTGTCACCGAGCACCGCCGACGCTTCGGTGACCCTCGCGGTAGCCGGCCTCGCGACGAGAGTCGGCGCCGTCGCCATCGACGGCGAGACCTGGCTGTCCAACCCGATCACCGGAGCGTGGGAGCCGGCGCCGGCCGGGTACTCGTTCGACCCGGCGACGCTGTTCGACCCCGAGACCGGGTGGCGCCCGCTCCTCGCCGACGGGTTCACGGATGCCGAGCTGGTCGGCACCGAGGACGTGAGCGGGGTGACCGCATACCGGCTTCGCGGGGTGGCGTCGGGCGATCGGGTGACCTCGATCACGGCCGGTCTCGTGACAGCCGACATGGTCGATGCCGACGTGTGGATCGACACGGGGACCGGCGAGGTCGTCCAAGTGATGTTCGACGTCGCCCTTCCCGAAGGGACCGCCACGTGGCGGCTCGCCTTCTCCGATTACGGCGCCGAGTTCGAGATCGAGCAGCCAGACATCGATGGCTGACGTGCGGGCCCGCCGGGTGCCGCCTCGCGCCGTCCTCGCCGTCGTGGCATTCGGGGTGTTCGTCGCCGCCGACGACCTCACAGTCGTCACGACGATGCTGCGACCGATCATCGCCGACCTCGGGATCCTGCTCCCCGACGGCCTCGATGACGCCGCATGGATCGTCAACGCCTACCTCATCGCCTTCGTGGCCGTCATGCCGCTGGCGGGCCGCCTCAGCGACATCGTCGGGCGCCGCAAGGTCTTCCAAGCGGCGTTCGCTCTCTTCCTCGTCGGGTCGATCATCGTGCCCGCTTCGCACAGCCTCGGACCGTTCCTCTTCGGTCGAGTCCTGACGGCGCTCGGCGGTGGGGCGATGCTGCCGGTGGGTATGGCCATCCTCAGCGACGCCTACCCGGCCGGAGCCAGGGCGAGGGCCCTCGGCGTGCTCGGCGCAGTCGAGACGCTCGGCTGGGTCTGGGGCCCGCTGTACGGGGCGATGATCGTCCGCTTCCTCAACTGGCGATGGCAGTTCTACCTGAACGTCGTGCTCGCCGTGATCGGCATCGCAGTGGCGCATCGGCTGCTCGCCGATCACGATCGGTCGGACCGAGCCGCCAGGATCGACTGGGCCGGGGCGGTGACGCTCACGGTCGCGCTCGTCGCCCTCAATCTCGCCCTCCTCGGCAGTGCCGAGATCCAGAGCGTCACCGGGCTGGAGGAGCTGACAGGCTCGGGTGGGGCGGCGCTGCGTTGGTTCTATCCGGTGGCGGTGCTGGCGGCCATCCTCTTCGCACGCGTCGAGAGAGCGAGTGACGACCCGCTCATCGAATTCGACCTCTTCCGGGGCAGGAACCTCACTGCCGCCGTCGTCGTGAACTTCCTCGTCGGCGCGGCACTCGTCATCGCGATGGTGGACGTGCCTCTGTTCGTGAACGTGGTCGAGCTCGACGTCCGGCGAGCTGCGGTCGTGGCCGGTTGGGTGCTCAGCGCCCTCACGGCCTCCATGGCAGCCGGCTCATACCTCGGCGGACGACTCTCGGAGCGCCTCTGGTATCGGCCGCCGGTCCTGTGGGGACTCGGATTCGGGGCGGCCGGCTTCCTTCTCATGGGAGCGGGTTGGGAGGTCACGACGGCCTACCCGCATATGGCATGGCAATTGGCGCTCCTCGGCCTCGGGCTCGGCCTCGTCGTCGCCCCGACGTCGGCTGCGGTGGTGGATGCGGCCCCGGACCACCGCAGAGGGACGGCGGCGAGCCTCGTCGTCGTGATGCGGCTCATCGGCCTCAGCGTCGGCCTCTCCGGCCTGACCGCCTGGGGGCTCTACCGGTTCAACCAGTTGCGTGACACGATCGACCTGCCGCCACTCGACTCTGCGGGCTACGCGGCAGCCGTTCGAGAGGCCCAGGCGAGCCTGACGACCTCGGCCCTCGCCGAGACCTTCCTCGCCGCGGTGATCGTCCTGGTGGTGGCGTTGGCGGTCGCCTCGAGGATGCGCCGCGTGCCGGCCGCCGACGCGGCAACGCACTAGCCGCCGCTCATTTGGCGTTGCCCGGTACCGTTCCAGCGCCGCCTACGAGGAGCTCCATGAAGACCATCGTCGTTCGCAAGCCAACGCTCGTCGCCGCCGCCCTGGCCGGCGTGGCCGCCGCCGCGCTCGTGGTCGCCCTCGTCGCCGTCATCGGGATGTCGCGTGCCCGTTCGGATGTCGCCGGGCTGCGCGCCGAGGTCGAGCAGCTGCGCGGCGGCGTGGCCCTCTTCACGTCCCAGGCGACCGATCTCCAGGGCAGGCTCGCCGAGCTCGCCCCCGCAGTCGAGGAGGGGCTCGCCCAGGCGGTCGCCGGTCTCGAGGCGTTCGCGGGATCGACGATCGCCTTCGACGTCCCCATCGACGAGAGCGTGCCGATCGAGACCGAGATCGTGCTCGACAGGATCCTGCAGGTACCGATCGAGGCGTCGCTGCCGATCGACCAGACGATCGACACCACTATCACGGTCCAGGGACCGTTCGGCATCGACATCCCACTCGACATCACCGTGCCCATCGTGCTCGACCTCCCCATCGACCTCGACGTTGCGATCCCCGTGAACGAGTCGATCCCCATCGCCGCGGACGTGCCCGTGCGCCTGACCCTCCCGGTGTCCGTCGACGTGTCCGCGACGGAGCTCGGGGGCCTCGCCGACTCGCTGCGGGCCGGGCTGGAGGCCTTCATGACGGCGATCTCGGCCCTCGGCTAGCCGGACGGCGGGCCATTGGAATCGGAGCATCCGCCGGGTAGCCTCCCGACTCAGGTCGACCGTGGTGGCGGCACCCGGAGGGAGCATCAGAGAATGGACAACAGGAACTTCGCGGTGGTTGGTGCCGTCGCGGTCGTGTGGATCGCAGTGGTCTTCACCAGCTTGTTCGCTCCGAAGTTCGTGAGCGGCGCCGACCAGTCCGAGCTGAACGTGGTCGCCATGATCAACTGGCTCTGGGGTGGGCTGGCCACCGCATTCGTCCTGCGAGCCACCGTGTTCTACCCACGCCCGGCCGGAGTGGCGCCCGACAAGGAGTCGTGGCCGTGGATCGGCCTCAGCGTTGCCGGGATCTGGTTCGCCGTCATCGTGGTCAGCGTCGGCGTCCCGACGCTCACGCTCACCTCGCCCGAGGTGATCACGAACAACAACCCGATGACGCTCCCTCTGGCCGCCATCATCGCGCCGATCGTCGGCGTCTCGATCACCCAGTACGTCTGCCAGTTCCTCGTCCAGGGCTTCGCCGCCAGGGCGGGCAAGACGCAGCGCCAGTACTGAGCCGTGCCGGCGCCGATCGCCCTGATCGGACCGTTCCGGCGTCCCGTCGTCGCATCCGTGCGACAGGGGTACGCAAGAACGGATTGGAGCACTCGTTGAGCGGCAACATCCTCGAGGCGCTTCGCGACGGGCACCAGGCGGACCCGGGAGCGCCGTTCCTCACGGTGCCCGGGGGCCGGCGCCTGTCGTACGTCGACGTGGACGACATGGCGGCGCGCTACGCAACGGTCCTGGCGGGGCACGGGGTCGCCCAGGGCGACCGGATCGTCGTCCAGGTGGAGAAGTCGCCCGGGGCGATCGCCCTCTACATGGCGGCGCTCCAGCTCGGAGCGGTGTACGTCCCCCTCAACCCCGGGCACACCGCCGAGGAGGTCGACTACTTCGTGGAGGATGCCGACCCGGTGCTGTTCGTCGGAGCGGAGCCCCGCCGAGGCTTCGCCTCGTTGACGCTCACCACGAACGGGAACGGCTCGCTGGGCGCCGCCGCAGCAGGAGTGGTGCCCCGCCGCGAGATCGCCCCCTGCCGCCCGACGGACGTCGCCTCGCTGGTGTACACGTCCGGGACCACGGGACGCTCGAAGGGCGCCATGTTGACCCACGGGTGCCTGCTGGCGAACGCCACCGGGTTGTACGAAGCGTGGGGATGGCGCACCGACGACGTGCTCCTCCACGCCCTGCCGATCTTCCACGTCCACGGGCTCTTCGTGGCGTTGCACCTGGCGATGCTCGGCGGCTCCGAGGTGATCCTCCTCCCCCGCTTCGACATCGTGGGAGTCCGGGCGGCGCTGACCCGGTCGACGGTGATGATGGGCGTGCCCACCTATTACACACGGCTGCTCGACTCGCACGACTTCGGGGCGGAGGGCTGCCGGACTGTTCGACTCTTCGTCTCCGGGTCTGCCCCGCTCTCGGAGGTGACCCACGCTCAGTTCGCCGGGCGCACGGGGCACAGGATCCTGGAGCGCTACGGGATGTCGGAGGCCGGCATGATCTGCTCGAACCCGCTGGATGGGGAACGGATCGGAGGCACCGTCGGGTACCCGGTCGCCGGGTACGAGGTCCGGGTTCGATCGGGCGACGTCGGCGAGCTCGAGATACGCGGACCGAGCCTCTTCGCCGGCTACTGGAGGAGGCCGGACATGACTGAGGACGCCTTCACGACGGACGGCTGGTTCCGCACGGGTGACCTCGCTTCGATCGCAGAAGACGGGCGCGTCTCTCTCCACGGTCGCGACAGCGACCTCATCATCAGCGGCGGCTACAACGTGTACCCCAAGGAGATCGAGCACGTCCTCGACGACGTTCCCGGCGTCACCGAGTCTGCGGTCGTCGGGATGCCGGATCCGGATCTCGGCGAGCGCGTCTTCGCCTTCGTCGTCGGAGAGGCGTCCGACGACGACCTGCGAGCCGCCGTCTCGAGACGCCTCGCCCGCTACAAGCACCCGGCGGGCTATGCGCGGGTCGCCGAACTGCCCCGCAACGCCATGGGGAAGGTCCAGAAGGCCGAGCTCCGGAACAAGCTCGAAGACGGGCCTCCGACGACCCTTCCGGCCCGATCGATCGACGACTGACGAATCGGTCTGCGGCGAGGCGTCAGTCGGCTCGCAGGCGGACCTTGCCGCAGGCGGTGCAGATGTGCTTGGCGATGCCGTTGGCGATCCGGTGGTCCCAGGTGTGCTCGTGGGCCCCGGCGCGCATCTCGTCGGTGACCTGCACCCTGTCGAGCCCAAACAGGTTCTTATCCCTCGCCTGGTCGAGAGCGAAGAGCCAGGCCCTGCGGGTCGCCCCGGCCGCCACATGCTGGGCTCCACGGGCGACCACCTTGCCCCGGTCACGACCGGCCTTGCTCGGCATCACACGGTTCGCCGACGGTGGTGGGCTCGTCCTGGACCGTCGCGCCGGTGGGGGCGAAGCGGCGGGCGGCGGCACGGCGGCGGTGCCGGCCGTGCCGGCCTCGACAGGCCGCACAGCTTTGGCTGGGTTGCCGGCCTTGCTGGTGGTCGTGCTCTTCTCGACCTTGCGGCGCCTGCGACCCTTCGTCGTGTGCGTGGTTATGATTGCGAGCTGCGAGAAGGCGTCCGGCTCATCGGGCAGGAAGGTGATCGTCTCGCCGTCGGCCGTGAAGCCGAAGGCGCCGTCGCCCGTCGGGACGATCTCGACCGAAGTGAGCGACCAAGAGCCGAGCTCGGCTTCACCGCTTCGCAGTGTCACCCGCCCGTTGGAGACGACGAGCCGGACACGAAGCAGCTCGGCGTCGCCGGGTACCGACACCGACCCGGGGATCGTCACGACCGCAGTGGTGTTCGTGTCCATACAACCACTTTCCGCCATATCTGCTACGGAATGTGGTCGGCTGCCAAGGGTCAAAACTGAAGCGCCGCCGCAGCCCAGTGAAAACCCGCTCCAAAGGCGGTGAGGACCACGAGATCGCCTGCTCGGATGGCGCCCGTGGTGCGTGCCTCCCACAGCGCCAAGGGGACGGAGGCCGAGCCGGTGTTGCCGAAGCGGTCGATGTTGACGTACACCGCATCGTCGGAGGTGCCGAGGCGCTGACCAACCGCGTCGATGATCCTCTTGTTCGCCTGATGGGGGATCACGAGTGAGACGTCGCCGATGGTCCTGCCGATGCGCCCCAGCACCTCGCTCACCACGGCAGACATGTGCGTGACGGCTTGGCGGAACACCTCGCGGCCGTCCATGTCGAGACGCTGGTAGTCGCCCGTCACGAACGCCCGCTCTCCGAACGGGTAGCGGGTCCCTCCGACTTGGAGCGTGAGGATGTCTGCCTTGCTGCCATCGGTCCCGGTGACGACGTCGAGCAGCTCGGCGTCGCCGTCGTCGGCCGTCATGATCACTGCCCCGGCGGCGTCCCCGAAGAGCACACACGTCGCCCGGTCTTCCCACGAGATGAGCCTGGAGATCAGCTCGACACCAACGACGAGCACTCGTTTCGGGGTGAAGGCGATGCGACTCCGTGCCACGTCGAGAGCCTGAACGAACCCGGCGCAGCCGCTACCTGCGAGATCGAATGTCGAGATCTGGCGGCAGCCGAGGCGATCCTGCAGCAACGCCGCCGTGTCGGGCGTGTACCGATCCGGCGTGTCGGTTGCGATGATGATCTCGTCGATGTCGTCGGCGGCGACGCCGGCGTCCTTCATGGCGCCTTCCGCCGCATGTTGCGCCAAGTCGAGGGTCGACTCGTGCTCGGCGGCGAAGCGCCGCTCTCGAATCCCCGTGCGTTGGACGATCCACTCGTCGGTGGTGTCGACCAGCGTCGCCCAGTCCGCGTTCGTCATGACGCGGTCGGGAACGTACCCGCCGAAGCCGGCGATGCGCGTCACTCGTCGCCTCCCTCGTGCCTGCCGCCCGCGAGGCTACCGGCCCGGATGCCGCCGCGTGGGGCGGGCAACCCGTCGTACAAGTGAACGCCAGCCGAGCAGGAACACCGACAGGGTCGCCGTCGTCACGAGGATGAAGGAGGGGCCGGTCCCCTTGCCGAATACGAGTCTCCGCGAGGCCAGCCCGACGATGAGCGTCGCCGCCAGCACGACGACACCGGCGGGTGTCGATGTTGGCGCCCACCGACGCCTGACGAGCACCCACCCGACGCCGAGGCCCGCCAGAAACGGGGCCGCCGTGCTCGCCATCCCCGCCAATCCTGCCTCATCGTGTGTGCTGCGGCCGATGGCGACGAAGCCGACGACGAGGGCGGCGTCGGCAGCCACGGACCAGGCTGCCGGAACCCGCCCCGCCTCGTTGCTCGTCGTGGTCACGGTGGCGAGAGTACCGTTGCGAGGTCGCTTGCGAGGAGGGAGCTGTGGCAGGAGAGATCGTTCACTGGGAGCTGATGGGCCCCGACCCGGCCCGCCTGGCGTCGTTCTACGGCGGGCTCTTCGGCTGGAATGCCCAGGCGGTCCCGGACATGGACAACTACATGCTCGTCGACAAGTCCGAGTCCGGTGTCGGCGGCGCCATCGGGAGCGGCTCGGTCGAGATGCCGAGCTACCAGGCGATCTATGTGAGCGTCGACGACATCGACGCCACCCTGGCGCAGGCCGAGGCGGCGGGCGGCAAGACGTTGATGCCACGCACGGTATTGCCGGACGTCGTCATCTTCGCCCTGTTCCAGGACCCGGCAGGCAACGTCATCGGTCTCGTCGAGCCCGGGATGGCGGACTGACCACTCCGGTCCATTGACGGGGAGGGTGCTGATCGTCGGCGCCAGCCGCGGCATCGGCCTCGAACTGACGCGCCAATACGTAGCAGCCGGCTGGGAGACGCACGCCACGACGCGGACGCCGGCAACGCCGGGCCCGCTCGGCTCGATGCCCGTCACCCTCCATGAGCTGGAGGTGCGTGATCCGAGCCATCTGGCGGCCGTCGTGGCCGACATGAGCGGTGCACCGATCGACGTCCTGCTGCACGTCGCAGGGGTCTACCGAGGGTCGACGAACGACATGCTCGAGATCAACGCAGAGGCGCCGATCAGGGTCGCCGAAGCGCTCGTGGAGAACGTCGCCCTGAGCAATCGCCGCACGATCGCCATTCTCACCTCGCAGCTCGGCGCCCGCCGTGGCCGCACCGGAAGCCTTGGCGGCTACGGGGACTCCAAGGCTGCGCTCAACGACGCCTTTCGGGCCAGGGCGGCGTCCTGGTCGGATCGCGGTGTCGGAGCGGTGGTGATCCATCCCGGATGGGTGCGCACCGACATGGGAGGCCGATCGGCGCCGCTCTCGGCCGCCGAGAGCGCAAGAGGGATCCGTGCGCTGCTCGCAGGCCTGACCCCCGTGATGCACGGCCGCTTCTGGACCTGGGACGGGCGGGAGCATCCCTGGTGAGGCAACGGGCGCCTACCCCATGAGGAGATCGCCGTACTCGTCTCGCACGACCTTCTTGTCGAACTTCCCGGTTGCCGTCTTGGGGATGGCGTCGATGAAGACGACACGGTCGGGGAGCCACCATTTGGCAACTCGGCCCTCGAGCCATGAGAGGAGGTCCGATTCGGACGCACCGCTTCCCGGGCGGAGAACGACGAAAGCGGCAGGCCGCTCCTGCCATCTGGCGTGCTTCAGCCCGACCACCGTCGCCTCGGCGACCGCCTCGTGGGCCATCAGCTCGTTCTCGAGATCGAGTGACGAGATCCACTCGCCGCCCGACTTGATGACGTCCTTGGCCCGGTCCGTTATCCGGACGTACCCGTCGGGGGTGATCTTGCAGACATCCCCCGTGCGCAGCCAACCGTCCTGGAAGGACTCTGCCGACCTCGGGTCGTCGTGGTACTCGGCGGCGATCCATGGCCCGCGGATGAGCAGTTCCCCGAACGCCTCACCGTCGTGAGGTAGCTCCGCCCCCGTCTCGTCGACGATCTTGACCTTCAGGCCGGGAATGGGCCGACCTGCCGTCTCGAGCACGTCGAGCTGGCGCTCCCAGTCCCATTCCTCCATGTGCGGCTTGAGCAGCGCCGTCGCGGCGACTGGATTCGTCTCTGTCATTCCCCACCCCTGTACGACCTTGATGCCGCGTTCCCGCCAATACCAGTCGATCATCGCCCTGGGCACGCCCGACCCGCCGCACAGGAAGGCCCTGATGGACGAGGTGTCGATCTCGGGGTGTTCGACGAGGTGCTGCTGGATGCCGAGCCAGACCGTCGGCACGCCCGCCGAGAAGGTGACGCCTTCTCCCTCGACCAGGGCGAGGAGGCCCGCCGGCGTGAGATCCGGCCCGGGGTATGTGATCTTCGCTCCCATCGGGACCGCCTGGAAGGGGTAGCCCCAGGCGGCCGCGTGGAACATCGGAACGACCGGCATGAGGTTGTCCGCCGACGTCATGGCGAAGTTGGCGAGCCCGCTGATCGTGTGCAGGTAGGTGGAGCGCTGGGTGTACGCCACACCCTTCGGATTGCCGGTGGTGCCCGACGTGTAGCAGAACATCATCGGTGAGCGCTCGTCGAGCTCGGGCCAGGCCCCGTGCGGCTCCGCCTCCGCGATGAGATCCTCGTATGCGATGGCTCCCGGCAGGCCCGAGGCGTCGGATCCCATCACAACGACGTTCTCGACCGTCTCGAGGCGGTCGATGATCGGCGCCACCAGCCCGACGAGGTCGGGATCGACGAACAGGGCCTTGTCCTTGCCATGGTTTGCGATGTAGACGATCTGGTCGGCGAACAGGCGGACGTTGAGCGTGTGGCAGACTCGGCCGGCGTTGGCCGTTGCCCAATACAGCTCGTGATGGCGGCGGTTGTTCCAAGCGAACGTCCCGACCGGCTCGCCGCGCCCGACCCCCAGCGTCCTCGCGATCGCCGTCGCCAGCCTTCTGACCCGATCGTCGGTGGCGCCGTACGTCGTCCTCACGATCGTCCGATCGTGCTCCCTCGAAACAATCTCCTGGCTGGCATACAGGCGGACGCCGTGGTCGTACAGCGTCGACATGAGAAGCGGGAAATCGTCCTGCATGTGCATCGATGACCTCGCGATCCGGGTCTGCCACCACGCAAGGTATCAGCGGCCGGCATGTCGTGCCGGTCGGTGCCACCGCCGGCGCGGGGCGATGTGCTCCCGACGCGCCGGAGGATGCGCGTCGGTCCTGTTTCGACCGCTACGAGCCGTCGTCCCCGAAACCGGGGCCGCTCCCGCTCGTCTGGTCCCTCAAGAAGCGCTCGATCTCGGAGGCGAGCTCCTCACCGGTCGTCCCGTCGCTGCCGTCGACCAGCGTCTCGAGCTGCTCGACCATCGCCTTGGCCTCGCCACGCACCTCGAGGATGGCGTCGAGCTGCTGGATCTGCTCGCTCGCCAGGTCGAGCAGGCCGTCGTGGTCGAGCGCCACGCCGAGGTGGACGCAGACCCTCTCCACGAGGGCCGCCACGGCCGGGTAGTACGTCGTGCCGATGTAGTGAGGGACCCGGGCCCAGAAGCCGGTGGCAGGAATCCCCCGAGCCGTCAGGTACGACTCGACGACATTGGCGGCGGCGGCGGGCACTCTGAGCCGTCCACTCGGCCTGTCGACGTCCTCGACGAGCCTGGCCGAGTCGGACGCCGTCATGATGATCGAGGTCGGCCTGGTGTGCGGCGTCGCCCAGGGAACCCCGCCGAGCGAAACCAGCTCCGTCACTCCGACTTGCTCGCTGAAGGTGGCGACCTCGGCGCCGAGGAGTCGCCAGTTCCAGTTCGGCTCCGTCCCGTAGAGGACGAGGAGGTCGCGGCCATCGGCGGAGCTGCGCGCCAGCGTCAGCTCGGGCCACTCGATGTCGCTCATGACCCCGTCGACGAAGTCGACCGTCGGCCGATTGGCCCGGTAGTCGAAGAGCATGTCCGGATCGAGCGTCCCCAGCGGCCTCCCCTTTTCGGCGAAGAACTCGGCGGTCGCCGTCCCTGCCGACCCGGCGCTCACCCACCCTTCGAAGGCCACCAACAGCACCGGCGAGATCAGGTCACCGTGGTCCTGGAAATCGAACATCGCCATCCTGTCAGGCTACCTGCAGCCCGCCTGGGCGCTCGCAGCGAGGCCGCAGGGGCGCTCAGGAGGGCGCCGCCACGTGCCGATAGCCATGGGCAGCAATGATCGGCCAGCCGACCCCGAACCTCGACAAGCAGCACCCTTCGAGGGTCTGGGCGATCGCCGCCGCCCTCGGCGTGTCGATCGCCCTCGTTGCGGGCTCCGTCGCCTACGAGACGCAGCGAGCCGCCGACCGGCCCGTCGGGGAAGGCGAGCTGTTCGCAGAGGATGGAAGGGCCGCCGAGCGGCTCTACTCGGAGTTGATGGTGGGCGGCGCGGGGTCCGCCGAGGCGCTGCGGCACATGCGAAACCGCATCGCCACCGAGGCGGCCAGTGTCGTCGGTGCGGCGGGCTCGATCATCACGTCCACTTCGTCGACCCTCGTCGGGAACGAGGTCGACAATGCCTTCCTGCGGTATGCATTGGCGACGGGGCGCTTCGGGGCGGTTGCCGCCAGGATCGACGTCGACATCGCCATCGACGGCGTCGTCGAGTGGGACGAGGGCGACGTGCTGTACGCGGTGGTCCAGCCGATGGAAGACGGCGCCCTCCTCCTCCACTACGACATCACGGAGCTGCTGAGCCGGAGGATCAGGGCGCGCGGGATCCGTTCGACGACGCTGATGCTGCTCGGCGTCGCCGGGTTGTCCCTGGCGCTCGCGGCGCTCGCACTCGTCGGGCGCGCCCATGCACTGCGCCGCATCAGGGAGGTGGCGCTCGAAGCGAACCTGCTGCGCCGCCACGCCACGGTGCTCGAAGCGAAGAACGTCGAGCTCGACGAGGCGAGGCGTCATGCCGAAGAGGCACTCGAGCTTGCAGAGGAGAAGAACCGGATTCGCGCCGAGTTCGTCCTCATGATCAACCACGAGCTACGCACGCCGCTGACTGCGGTCGTCACCGGCGCCGACCTCCTGACCCGAGGCAACGACCTCAGCGACGAGGACCGCGACACGCTGCTGAGCTCGATGGTGGCGGAGGGGAGGCGCCTCGAGGACATGATCGGCCAGATGCTCTTCGTGGCGAGGATCGAGAACCGCGGCCTCGACTTCCACACGGACGAGACAGCCCTCACCGACGTGTGGGCCAGGGTCGAGTCCTCCAACCCACGGCTGCAGAGCGACCCGTCGGCGTTCCCCGCCTTCCTGGCGGACGCCAGAGTGCTCACTGATGCCACCACCCTGTCGCGCCTCGTCGGATCGCTCGCCGACAACGCCTTCACTCACGGAGCGAGCGTCGTCGGCGTTCGCTGCGTCGACGCGCTGCCGTTCGAGCCGATGGTCGAGGTCGGCGACCGGAGCAGCGACGCGGTGTACTTCGTGGTCGAGGACGATGGTCCCGGCATCGACCCGGCATTCCTGCCTCGCATCTTCGAGAAGTTCGAGAAGACCGGCTTCAGCCCGGGTACCGGGCTCGGGCTGTACCTCGCCAAGCTGATGGTCGAGGCACTCGGCGCTTCGCTGTCGGTGGCTACGTCGCGGCGCGGCACGTCGATGGCGGTCGGGGTCCCGCGTGTCGTCGCCCGGCATTTGGTGGAGTCACGATGAAGAGGCGGCTCGCCAACGTGGTCGGGGTCTGCCTGATCGTGGCGGCGTGCGGCGGAGGCGTCAGAGCCGGCGCGGTGACAGTCGATCTGCAGGAGTTCAGCATCGACGCCTCAGCGACGGCCCTCATCACCGGGGACGTCGAGCTCGAAGTCGAGAACCACGGTGAGTATCCCCATACGCTTGTGGTGAGTGACTCGGACGGCGCCGTCCTCGCCGCAACCGACGTGCTCCAGCCGTCCGAGACGGCGCGACTGTCCCTCGACCTCGAGCCCGGCGCCTACGAGTTCACGTGCCGCATCGTGGGGACCGACGATGCCGGCCGGGTCGTCGACCACTACCAAGCCGGGATGCACCGCACCGTCTCGAGCGCGTGACGCCCACCGCCTCGACCCGGCTACCGGGCCGAGGACCGCTCGTCAGGTGAGCCGGCGAAGACTCTCGGCCAATGGCTCCAACCTCGCCACAGCGAAGGGCTGGACCATCGAGAAGACCACCACGTCGGCACCGGCGTCACCGTAGGCGGCGGCCTGCTGTGCGGCGCCTCCCGAGTCGAGATCGGACGACCATCTGACGTGCGCCATGATGGTGATGTCGTCGACGTCCCGCCCGACGGCGGCGCAATGGCCGGCGAGCACGTCCAGATACTCGGGAAGGTCGGCAGGCGGGATGAAGTTCACGTCCCACATCGATGCCCACCTCGCCACGGCCCGCAAGGTCCGCCTCTTGCCCTTCCCTCCGATCACGATCGGCGGGTGGGGTCGCTGGATGCTCTTCGGCTCGCAGCGGGCGTCGAGTAACTGGTAGTGCTCGCCGGAGAAGGTCGTCGTCTCGTTGCCGAGGAGCGAGACGATCACCTCGATCCCTTCCTCGAACCGGTCGAGCCTCTCCTTGACGGTGCCCAGCTCGATGCCGTAAGCGCCCGACTCTGCCTCGTGCCAGCCGGCCCCGAGGCCGAGGTTGAAGCGTCCTCCGCTGATGATGTCGAGCGAGGCGGCCATGTTCGCCGTCACCGCCGGGTGGCGGTAATGCATGCCGTGGACCATGCAGCCGATCCGGATGCGCGATGTCACCTGTGCCAGGGCGGCGAGCGTCACCCATGCCTCCATGCATGGCCCGGTGGTCGGCTCGGTGAGTGGGTAGAAGTGGTCGAAGTTCCAGGCCGACTCGAAAACGTCCATGTCGTCCGCAGCGCGCCAGATGTCGAGGTAGTCCGTCCATGCCCCGTGGTGGGGCGGCGTCTTGATGGCGAACCGAAGCGGCATGGCCCTCCTCACGGGAACGGTGTGAGGGACCGTAGTCGCGTGCGAAGCGCCACGACCCGGAGCGGCCGCTGAGCTCAGACGATGGTGAAGCGGCCGGCCAGCAGATCCGCCGGCGGCGCCAGCTCGACCCGGCCGTACGGGAACCCCAGCATGAAGTGCACGGGGTCTTCGACCTCGACCACGTGGTCGGGCGGACCGGCGTGCGGCGGGTCGATGGTGGCGGTGCCGTTCGAGATGACGACCGTCACAGGAGGCTCGCCCGGCATCACGATGCTCCATGTCTCGTCGACACCACCGGCGTCCGGCGCCACACAGCCTGCAAGAACCGTGAGGCCGGCTCGCCAGAACGACGTGACGTCGTCCTGATCGATCTCCATCTCTGCGCCCACCGCCCTGGCGATGTCCCACCCGTGCACGAGCACCTCCCCCATCACTACGGCCAGCCCCGTCGTGGCGGGCACCTGGAGGCCGAAGTGGAACGGATAGAGCCGATCGTCGGGCACCTGCGGGATACGGTCGACGATGGCGGCCAGCCTCGCCTCGATCTCGTCGGCCACCGCCGGAAGGCCGCCCTCGACCTCCGCGATCCCGGCGTCGTTCAACTCGACGAGGTGGCTCGGGTCGAAGGCCCTCCTGGCGTCACCGGTCATGCGCCTGAACACGGAGACGAGGTGAGCACCGGTGTCGGCAACGGTCCAGTCGAGTCCGGGGACGAGAGTCCCTGAACGATCGAGCGGAATGCCCCGCAGCAAGTCGACGAGCCGTCGGGTGGCGGCGTCGAAGCGCTTCAGCAAGGCGTCGCGCCGTCCGGGAGTCATCGCCATCGACGCGACCTTAGGTGGGTCCCGAACCTACCTCGCCGAACCCGACGGCGGCGCCACGCCCCGAGCGGCGCCACCGGTGAGGACCGGCGGCGGTACCATCGCCCCGCCGTGTCATCCGAGACGACCTCCCTCGCCGTCGACCACCTGATCCAGCTCGTAGGTGGGGTCGACCCGGCCGGGACGGTGATCGTGACCGACCGGGGAGTGGCGGCCTCCGGCTCGGCGAGCACGGTCGCCGACCTCTTCGACCCGCCACCGCCCATCGTGTCGATCGCCGGCGGCGAACCGACCGTCGAGTCCGTCGACGCCGCCGCGACTGCTTTGCACGGAATCTCGCCGAAGCTGGTGATCGCCGTCGGAGGAGGCTCGGTCATCGACACGTCGAAAGTGGCGACCGCCCTGTCCGGCAAGGAGCTCTCCTCGGCAGATGTGCTCGAGGGCCGCCGCGTCCCGGAGCGGGACATGCAGCTCGTCGCCGTCCCGACCACGGCGGGGTCGGGCGCCGAAGTGACCAGGACCGCCGTGCTCAGCCAGAGCGGCAGGAAGACTTGGGCGTGGGGTGACCCGCTCAGACCGAACGGCGCCTGCCTCATCCCGGCCGTCACCGCGGGCTGTCCCGCCCCTCTGACGCTGGCGTCCGGCCTCGACGCCATCGTTCATGCGATCGAAGCCGGCTCGTCCTGCCGGGCCGATCACACCGACGACCGAGCCCGGGAGGCCTTCCGTCGCGGGTTCGCCGCCATCCGAGACGTGATGTCCCGGCCCGAGGGTCTCGACGGAAGGGCCGAGATGCAGCAGGCCGCCTGCCTGGCAGGCAGGGCCATCGACGCCCACGGGACCGGCGCCGCCCACGCCGTCGGCCACGCCCTCTCGACCGTGCACGGGATTCCGCACGGGTTCGCAGTCGGCTTGTCGCTTGCGGCGACCCTCGAATGGAGCATCGCAGGCGCGGCGGATCGCTATTCGGAGCTCGCCGGCGCCGTCGGCCTCGCAGTGCCGGACCTGCCGTCCGCAATCGGCGCGCTGCTCGGCGAGCTGCGTTTCGTGGAGCTGGCGGCACCGTTCATGCCGGCCGCCATCGACGCTGCCGAGCTCGCCACGGTGCTCGGTGCGCCCGAGAACGCTCCGATGCGAGCCAACAACGCCCGCCCCATCGAAGAGGCCGATCACCGCCCCGTGGCGGACATGACGGCTCGGGCGTGGGACTCGTTGCGCGCCGCCTCGTGACCATCGTCCGCATCGACGTCTCGCAGCACGACCTGCCCCTCGATCCCCCATTCCCTGCCGCCTGGGACCCTCGTCCCCGCGAGACGTTCTCGGTCACGATCGTCCGAGTCACGGACGACACGGGAGCGCAGGGTTTCGGCTCCGGTGGACCCATGCGTGACCTCACCGACTTCGCAGGGCTGTTCCTGGGTCGAGACCCCCTCGACCTGCCGCGACATCACGAGGTGGTCGCCAATGCCTCCTTCCACGCAGGGCGCATGTGGCCCCTCGAGGTGGCGCTCTGGGACCTGGCCGGGAAGCTGCGAGGCGTCCCGCTGTGGCAGATGGTCGGCGGCCGGAGCGAGCGGGTGGCGGCGTACGCCTCGACGGGCGTCCACCGCCAACCGGCAGCCGCCGTCGAGACGGCGCTCGAGGTCAGGGGCCGCGGCTTCCCCGCCATGAAGCTGCGCCTCGGCAGGCCCCGTCTGGAAGACGACCTCGATGTCGTCGCCGCTGTATGCGATGCGGTTGCCGGGGATATGAAGGTACTCGTCGACTGCAACCAGGCATGGCGGATGCCGTGGGACACGGCGAGGCCCTGGACCGTGGAGCACGCCATCGACGTGGCGCAGCGTCTCGCCGATCTCGGCGTGTACTGGATGGAGGAGCCGCTCCATCGTGGCGACGTCGCAGGGATGAGGCGACTGCGCGAAAGCGCAGGGCTGCTGATCGCCGGCGGTGAGATGACGAGGGAGATCCACGAGCTCGAGGCGCTCCTGGCCAACGGGTGCCTCGACGTGTTCCAACCGGACGCGACGCTCACCGGCGGCGTCGAAGGTCTTCGAAGGCTCGCCGCCGGGGTCGAGGCGGCGGGTTGCGCCTTCACACCGCACACCTGGGGCGACGGGCTGGCCGTCATGGCGAACCTGCACCTCGCGGCGGGCGCCTCCTCGCCCCCGTTCGTGGAGTACCCGCTCGACCCTCCGGAGTGGTCCCTCGACCGGAGGGACTTCGTGCTCGTCGCACCGATCGAGGTCGACGCCGAGGCCTGGATCACGATGCCGGACGCCCCAGGGCTCGGCGTCGATCTCGACGAGGAACGGCTCGAGGCCACCCTGGTCTCACACGTGGCGTTCACCCGGGACACCTAGGCTGCCGTCGATGCGCCTACCCGCCTTCCTCGCCGACCCCGCCTCGGGTAGCGGGACGTTCGCATTCACCGGCGCCAGGGTCTTCTCCGGGGGCGGCCCCGTCACCGACGACGCAACGGTCGTCGTCGAGAACGGCAGGATCGCCTCGGTCGGGCGGCGGGACGACGGCATCCCCGACGGTGCTCGCACGATCGAGCTCTCGGGGAAGCTCCTCATGCCGGGGATCATCGACGCCCACGCCCACCTGTCGATGCTGGAACACACACCACGCGGCCCGCACCCCGACAAGGGCGAGGAGCCGGTGCGGCCCGGCGTGGTCGGTCACCTCGTCGGAGCGACGCTGCGGCGCGCCGTGCGCATGGGAATCACCACGATCCGGGACGTGGGAGCGTACGGCGACGTTCTCCTCGAGCTGCGCCAAGGGATGCGCTACGGCGCATTCGTCGGCCCGCGGCTGCTGGTCTGCGGCCGCATCGTCTCGCCGACGGCGCCGGGGGGCCGGTTCTTCCCGGGCATGTACCGAGAAGCTGACGGCGCCGACGAGATGCGCAAGGCGGTTCGGGAGCAGATCAGGGCGGGCGCCGACTTCGTCAAGATCATGAGCACGGGGGCGAGGTCGGTCGAGCTCGAGAACCCGCACCCTTCGCAATGCACCCGCGAGGAGATGGCTGCCTTCGTCGACGAGGCCCACAGGCAGGGATACCGGGCGGCAGCGCACTGCGAGGGCCTCGGCGGAACCGAGCTGGCGGTCCTCGCCGGGGCGGACACGATCGAGCACGGCTTCTACCTCAACCAGCGGCCCGACCTCCTCGAGGAGTTGGCGGGGCGCCGAGGCGTGCTCATCCCGACGCTTTCCTTCCTCCACGACGTGGCCGAGCAGGGAGTGTGGACCGACATGCTCGAAGAGCAGGGCCGCTACAACGTGGAGCAGGCGGACATGACGTTGCGTGCCGCTCGCGACGTCGGCGTGCTCCTGGCGATGGGCTACGACTCGCCGGAGTCCGACCTCGCCGCCAACGAGATCGTCAGGATGGTCGAGCACGGCCTCACCAACGAGGAAGCCCTCGTCGCCGCGACGCACGGGAGCGCTACCGCGCTCGGCATCGACGCCGAGGTGGGCACGATCGAACCAGGCAAGCTCGCCGATTTGGTCGTCGTCGACGGCGACCCCCTGTCGGAGCCGGGAGTCCTCCTCGACGAGGCGAACATCTGGCTCGTCATGCGGAACGGCTCGCCCGCAGCCGGCGCGGCGCTCGACTCGCGGCTGGCGACATCCGAGGCGTAGACCGACGCCCCTCCGAGCGCCTCGCCAGGGCGGGACGCCGTCATGTGCGCCGCCCGTCCGATAGCGTTCGACGTGTCGTTCGCCGAGTCGCGACGACGTATCTCCGTCGTTCGTGCGCGATCGTGACGGTGTCTGCGATGCCGGAGCCCACCGGCGGGAGGTCTGTCTGATGGTGACCAGCCAACCAACGGATCGGTACGTGCTCGAAGGACGGCTCGTCACGATGGGCCCCGACGGTGTGATCGACGACGGTGCGGTGTACGTCGATGGCGGGGTCATCGAAGCCGTGCTCCCGGCGGGGGCGCCGATACCCGACCAGAAGTACGCAGGGGCGGCCAGGATCCGGACCGGCGACACCCTCTACCCCGGATTGATCGAGCTGCACAACCACCTGTCGTACAACGCCATGCCGCTCTGGGACGTGCCGCAGCGATACACGAACAACGGTCAGTGGCGGGGCACCGAGGGCTACACGCGGGAGATCACGAAGCCGACCCAGGTCCTCGGCCAGACCGAGGGCGTCGTCCAGGCCCTCGTCCGCTACGTCGAGTGCCGGGCGCTCTTCGGCGGCGTCACGACGTCGCAAGGCATCACCCTCGCCCAAGCCGGCGGGATCACCAAATACTTCAGGGGGCTCGTTCGCAACGTCGAGCAGCCCCTCGATCCTCGCCTCCCTTCGGCGGGCACCAACATCGCCAACCCGGACGTCGGCGGGGCAGCCGGCTACCTGTCGACGAAGCTCGGCAAGAACACCTGCTATCTGCAGCACCTCTCAGAAGGACGAGACGACACGGCGCGTGGCTGGTTCCTGAGGCTCCGGATCGACGGGGACGACTGGGCGGTGAGCGACGTGCTGTGCGCCATCCACGGCGCCGCCCTCCGCGAGGAGGACTTCGACGTGCTCTCAGAACGCGGAGCCTCGATGGTCTGGTCGCCGCTGAGCAACTATCTGCTGTACGGCGAGACCGCCGACATCGTGGCGGCCAAGAAGGCGGGCATCCGGATCTCGCTGGGATCCGACTGGTCGCCGAGCGGCTCGAAGAACCTGCTCGGGGAGCTCAAGGTCGCCTCGCTGGTGAGCCGGGAACGAGAGGACGTCTTCACTCCTGAGGAGCTGGTGGCAATGGTCACCGTGAACCCGGCAGCGTCAGTCAAGTGGGACGGGCTCCTCGGCAGCATCGAGCAGGGAAAGCTCGCAGACGTCGTCGCCGTCAACGGGCGCGACGGCGACCCCTACCAGCACCTCATCGACGCCCGGGAGACGTCGATCACGCTGGTGGTCATCGGCGGCACGCCGCGCCTCGGCCAGAAGAGCCTCATGGAGAGGTTCTGGGACGATCCCATCGACGAGGTACCGAGCACCGAGAGCTTCCAAGTCGACCGGTCGTCACGCCGGCTGTACCTCGACTCGCCGGACGAGGACCTTCTCGACGGGCTCACGCTGACCGCCGCCGTGGCCCGTCTGAGCGATGCGATGGCCGACCTGCCACGGCTCGCAGTCGAGGTCGACCAGGCGGTGGCGCTCGCCGGCGCCGGGCCGGGGTCGTTCGCCGGCGGGATGGCGGACTCCGCCGGGGACGTCTGGCGGGTCGTCCCGGACTTCGAGGAGGAGGATTTCCGGCTCGCCGTCGAGGCGGCCGCCCGCGGCGAGGTTTTCTTCGGGGCGGAGCCCTACTCGTTCTGGGTGACCGAGCCCATGAGCCTCGAACCGATCGCGGCAGCCGGCGACCACGGCCACTTCGAGCAACTCGCGGCAGCTCGCAACTTGCCGGAGTTCATCAAGGAGGGCCTGCCCGCCCGCTACGGGGAGCGAATCGCTCTCCCGGACTCGGCGCGCTTCCTCGAGACCGCCGGCGAGCCCGTCGCCGACCAGGTCCTGGCGACGACCCAGCCGCTGACCGTCCTGCTCAGATCGTTCGGCGAGCTCTCGCTCGCCGACCGAAAGCGCATCGTCGACCAAGCGCTCGTCTTGCTCACCGAGAACTACGTGCACTTGCCGCTGAAGCGGTCGATGCACGCCGTCGACCCTGCGCAACGCCTGCGGCTTCTCCGCCACCGGCTCGACGACACCGCCGAAGCCGACATGGCCCCGGAGATCGAGTTCCACGCCGAGGTGATGGACATCTTCAACTCGTTGCGCGATCTGCACACCGGGTACCGACTCCCCCGCCCGTTCGGGACCAAGGTCGCCTGGCTACCCTTCCTCGTCGAGGAGATCGCCGATCGCGGCAAGCGCCGCTACATCGTCACCAAGTGGACCGCCGGTGCATGGCCCGACCCCGCCATGAGCGGTGCCGAGCTGACCCACTGGAACGGAATGCCCATCGAGCACGCCGTTGCCCGCAACGCCGATAACCAGGCGGGGAGCAACCCCGACGCTCGCCACGCCAGAGGGCTCAACGCGTTGACCATCCGCCCGCTCGCCAGGACCCTGCCCCCGGACGAGGACTGGGTGACGATTCGCTGGCTCGGACCGGGCGGCGCCGCCCACGACCACACCGAGGAGTGGCTCGTGTTCGAGCCGGGGACCTCGTCGATCGTGGGGGCGGGCGACGACAGGAAGGAAGCGAGCGCCCTCGGCATCGACGATCAGACCGACGCCGTCCAAGAGGGGCGCAAGATCCTCTACGCGCCGGCGGTGGCCGCGGCCGAGGAGGCTTCCCGGCGCCAGCACGTCGCCAACCCGATACGGGATGCCGTAGCCGACCTCGCCTCGCACATGCCGGGCGTCTTCAGGGCGCTGCGGGTTGGCGCCTCGAACGGTGCGGCTCCGGACGCCGAGTACGGCTACGTGCGGATCTTCACGTTCAACGTTCCGGACGCCGACTCGTTCGTCGCCGAGTTCGTCCGGCTCGTCGAGCAGCTTCCGCAGGAGGGCCTCGTCATCGACGTCAGGGGCAACGGAGGAGGCCTGATCTACGCCGCCGAGCAGCTCCTCGAGGTTCTGACACCCGGCCCGATCGAGAGGGAGCGCGCCCAGTTCATCACCAGCCCGTTGAACCTGGCGATCTGCCGTAACCACAGGCGGTCGACCCGCTTCCCCGGGTTGGATCTCGAGCCGTGGATCGCATCGCTCGAGCAGTCGGTCGAGACGGGAGCGACCTACTCCCTCGGGTACCCGATCACGCCCGACGACGCCGTGAACAAGCTCGGCCAGCGGTACTTCGGACCCGTCGTGCTCGTGACGGATCCGCTGTGCTACAGCGCCACGGACATGTTCGCCGCCGGCTTCCAGGACCACGGCATCGGTCCCGTCATCGGTGTCGGGGGCCGCACCGGCGCCGGCGGTGCCAACGTCTGGTCACACGGGCTGCTCAGCGCGCTGCTGGAACCGGACAACGAAGAGGTCGGGGCGTCTCCCTACGAGCCATTGCCCGGGGGCGCCGACATGAGGGTGGCCATCAGACGTACGACGCGCGTCGGAGCGAGGGCCGGCGACATCCTCGAGGACCTCGGCGTCGTGCCGGACGTGGTGTACCGGATGACACGCCGGGACGTGACGAGCCACAACGAGGATCTCATCGACTGCGCCATCGGGCTGCTGGTGAACCGGACGCCGCGATCGGTGAGGGTCTCCGACGTGAGCAGGCATCGCGACCGTCCACCGACCGTGACGATCAAGACGAGGAACGTGACGAGAGTCGACGTCGAGGTGAACGGGCGGCGGATGGCGAGCCGCGACGTCATCCGCAACACGCTGCGGGTCGAGCTCGGAGACGTGCTCGGCCCGAAGGCCACCGGCCTCGCCACGCTCCTGCTGCTCGGCTACGCCGGGGACGCTCTGGTGGCGAGGTGCCGCGAACAGATCGCACTCACGTGAGAGGGGCATGACACTTGGCCACATCATTCGACCACCTCATCGACGCCGGCTTCACAGGCTCGACCGCGACGCAGCTTGCGGAAGCAAACCCGGCGGCACTGCGAGGCGTTTCGGCGGGCGACGCCGACAAGCTGGCCGCGGCGTTCGGGATCTCACGGGTCGATCAACTCGCAGGCAACCGGTACTTCCACGCGGCGGCGGCGATCACGGCAGCTGCCACGGGCCGTCCCGGGCACGATCCCGGCCCGCCACCCGATTGGGAAGACCGGTTCCTGGCCGCGCCGCTGGCAGCGTACGAAGCGAGGCCCGACCTGTTCAGGATCGACTTCGGGCCTGTCTACTACCGGGGTCGTCTCGACGGGACGGCCCGGCTCCTCGTCGTCGGACAGGATCCGTCGGTGAACGAGCTGCTGGCGCACCGCAACTTCGTCGGGCAGTCCGGACAACGATTGCAGGGATTCTTCGCCAAGCTCGGCATCACCCGCTCGTACCTCATGCTCAACACATTCCTGTTCAGCATCTTCGGGCAGTTCGGGGGCGACAACGCCGCCATGTCGGCGCATGGACCGGTCCTCGACTACCGCAACGTCCTCTTCGATGCCGCAGCCGGCTCGAATCCGCTGCACGCCATCGTCACCGTCGGCTCCGGAGCGAGGGACGCCGTCGACCGCTGGCCCGGGGCGGCGGGGGTTCCGCGGGTCCACATCCTCCACCCGGCCTTTCCAAACGTCACATCACTGCTCACCGACTGGAACGGAGCACTGGCGTCGCTGGGTGTCCTCGTCGACCCAGACGATGACGGCACGGTCGGGGTGCCATACGGCGCCGCCTTCGTACCCGGCGACATCGCCGGCATCCCGCGTCGCGACCTCCCGTTCGGCCTGCCCGCTTGGCACGGTATGGGCGACCATGCCGTGCGCAGCGGCGACGACGTGATCGAGTGGCACAGCTCGACGGTGTGAAGCCCGGGGCGACGCCCGGCCGCTCTCCGTGCCGACCAACGTTGCTCCGCCCCCGGAGTCAGCTCTCGTCGTCGAGCGACGCCGCCAAGCGAGCCGGGGCGACGATTCGATACGCCTCCTCGACGAGGTCCTCGACGTCAGCCCAGTCGACCGGCCCGTCGACGTAGACCCC
>DASWKR010000080.1 GCA_036396535.1 Acidimicrobiia bacterium
ACCGCCGACCCCAGGCCGATGGGGAAGCGGCGGGTGGTGTGGCGGTTGGCCCCCCTCGGCTCGGTCCCTGGCGGGACGCGCGCCGATCCCCCGGGGACCGGGGGATTGCGTGGAGGGTGGCCGCGGCGGAGCCTCCTCGGCTCGGTCCCTGGCGGGACGCTCGCCGATCCCCCGGGGACCGGGGGATTGCGTATGAAGCCGAGCCGGCCGGGGGCGGCGTGTGCTGCTCGGGCGCTGGGGGCCACCTGCCTCACGGACGAGCACCTCCTTACGCTGTCTCCCGCTTTGCGGGGGACCGACGAGCGCCGAAGGCCGAGTCGAGGGGGTGGTTGCGGACGGTGGTTTGTTTGGGCCCCCTCGGCTCGGTCCCTGGCGGGACGCTCGCCGATCCCCCGGCTCACGCCGGGGGATTGCGTATGAGGAGCTGGTGCCTCCCCAAACTGCTACCCACCCACCAACAGCAGACAGAACGCCCTCGGCCTTCCTCTAGGCGTCGGCCATGCTGGCGAGGTTTTGGAGGGTGTCGTAGGCGGCGTATTTGTAGGCCTCGGTACGGGTGGGAATGTTGTACGTGAAGTCGATGAATCGGTCGAACGGATCGCCGCTGTGCATCACCGGTTGGGCGTGGTGGATGAGCTCTGCGGCTTCGTCGCCGATGATGTGTACGCCGAGGAGCCGGTGATCCTCGCGGGCGACGACGAGCTTGATGAGCCCGGTGGTCGTGCCTGCGATGCGGCTCTTCGGGTTGTCGACGAAGCGAGCCCGCCCGACGGCGTGGTCGATCCCGGCCGCCTCGGCTGCCGGCTCCGTCATGCCGATCATCCCGATCTCGGGGATGGAGTAGATCCCGTATGGCGGCAGGGGGTCGACGACCTCCTTGAACGGGATGTTGAAGGCGTGGCAGGCGGCCACCCGTCCCTGCTCGGCGCTGACGGACGCCAGCGCCGGCGGTCCGATGACGTCTCCTGCCGCGTAGATGCGCGGGGCCGTCGTCTCGAAGTGCTCGTCGACGATGATCCGGCCACGGTCGTCGAGCTGCACGCCTGCGTCCTCGAGGCCGAGGCCGGAGGTGTTGCCGACTCGGCCCGCCGCAAAGAGCACCATGTCGGGAGTCGCCGTCGCTCCCGTGCCCAGGTCGACATGGAGGGTGCCGTTCCTGCGTTCGATGGCGGCGCCGGCGGAGCCGAGATGGACGTCCATGCCCATGGCGACGAACGCATCGCGCAGCAGCGAGGAGATCTCGGGGTCGAGAAACGGGATGAGGCGGTCGGAGGCGTCGACGAGCGAGACCTTGGCGCCGAGCGCCGTGAAGATCGAGGCGTACTCGGAGCCGACGGGGCCTCCGCCGATGACGACGAGGCTCTCGGGGATCCGCTCGAGGGTGAGGATCGAGCTGGAGTCGTGCACGTCCGGGTCGTCGAACGGGATTGCCTTGGGCCGCAGGGGGCTCGATCCCGTTGCGACGAGGATCACGTCCGTACTGAGGGTGCGCGTCGACCCGTCCGGCGCGACCACGTCGACGGTATGGCCCTTGCCGAGCGTCGCCTCGCCGTGGATGAGCTCGATGTGGTGGCGCTCCAGGTTGCGCTGCACGGTCTCGGTCATCCTCGCCTCGACCTCGGACTCCCTGGTGCGCAGCCGCTCGAGCAGGATGTCAGGGGTGAGGCCGAGCCCGAGGCCGTAGACGTCGCGCATGCGGAACCCGGTGAGGTAGTTGGCGGCTTCTCGCAACGTCTTGGACGGGATGCCGCCGGTGTGCACCGGCACCCCGCCGGGCACCTCGTCGCGCTCGACCAGCGCGACGCGATGCCCGAAGTAAGCCGCCTGCGCGGCGGCCTTCTCGCCGGCAGGACCGGACCCGATGACGATCATCTCGAAGTCAGGCATGGCCGAACGCTAGCGATACGCCCGATCGTGCGACAGGGTGCGCTTGCTGTCATGCATCGGACGAGCTGCGCTGATGAGCTCGGAGAGCCGGAAGGACCAGCAGATCCTTGGCGCGTCCCGCCGCTTCCTTCGAACGGATCACGTCGGCGAGTCCGGCGACGGGCACTCGGCGGCCCTGATACTCGCGAACCACCTGGCCCTCGACGAGTTCGACGTATCCGAGGGTCCCGTCCGGAACCATCGAGATGTCGAGCGGGCCCGCGCTGGTCACGAGCGACATCATGACGAGCGACTCGAACCACTTAGGCGTGATTCCGCCCGGGACCTCGATCCCACCCGGAGGCCCGTCGACGACTCGCAGGCGGGCAGCGAGCTCGCCGAGGGCGGCGACGAGGCGTTCGAGGTTCACCTCGGAGGGTGCCGGAGTGATGTCAACGTCACGCGTCGGTGGAATCGCGACGTCATGCAGCTCCGCGGCGAAACCTCCGATGACGACGTACTCGACCGCGTTGCGCTCGAGTGCGTCGAGCAACGCGGCCACGTCGACGTCCGCGGTCGGCACGTCAACGTCCCTTCACGCGGCGCAGCCGCGCCTGCGCCGCTCGATCGGATCGAGCTGTCTCCAGCTCGACTCGCAGGGATGCGGGCAGCGTATCGAGGTATGCAGCGAGCGCCTCGTCGTGGTCGTCGACTGGCTCGAGTCGGAGGCGCAGATCGAAGCCGGCGGCTCGGAGGAGCCGCATCAGCGTTGGCAACGTCGGATCGCGCCGGCCCGTCTCGTAAGCCGAGATCGCCTGCTGGGTGACCTCGGCGGCGGCGGCGAGATCCGCCTGCGTCATCGAGGCGCGGTCGCGCGCTATACGGAGCAGTCCGGCGGCAACCGTCGGGGCAGGGTCGTACTTTCCCACGACGACACGGTACTACAAACAAACGTATGTATACATTCTTTTGTTTGTAAGCAACCCTCGTTTGTGAGCTCGAGCTGGTTTGACCCCATCGGCGCGATCTGCGGCCCTCGTCGATGGTCGTGCTTCGTGCCAACCGCACTTGAGCAGCTTCGGTCTCCACGGTTCACGCACCCGGCCCCGATTCGTACGGTTGCGATCGCGTAGCGAGTACGAAGGGGGAGGAGCTCACCATGTCGGTATCACGAGCAGTGCAGCAGGGTCGGTTCCGACGATGACTGATCTCGCCAGATCACCCAATCAGCGAGAACGATCGCGGTTGCTTCCCGCCGGAAGCCTGGTCGGAGCGCTGCTCGTGCTCTTCTCGGTGCTGACGGCGGCACCATCGCGAGCCGTCCCGCCGTCGATCACGTTCTCGTGGATCACCCCCTCTGATGGGACGACACTCCTCGTGGCGCGCACGGCATCGAACAACCCGCTCGACCCGCCGACGTTCCAGCTCAAGGCGGACGTGTACTTGAAGAACTCGGCGCGCGTCCCGGTCGACGTCACGGGCGTGACGTTCACCTATCCCGGATCGTCGATCGGCTCGTGGTCGTATGTCCCGAAGTGGTTCGAGGACGACGACCAGGACCCCGAGACGCCCAACGTCGAGCGGAACTGGTTGATCGGGGGAGGCGCCGAAGACTACGTTTCCATCCACGACGGCCTCAGCCGAGACCTGTCGACACCTCTGCCGAAGGCAGTGCAGATCGACATCTACCTCGGCACCGATCCCGCGCCGTTGACGCTGCGCTTCGACCTCGCCTTCAGGGACAACACGGTCCCCCTCGGTGCCTTCTTCTTCCCGGCCAAGGTGGACGATCTCGACCCGACGGAGCGCTGGTGGTGGTCGACGCGACACGCTTTCGACGCCGGCGGTGGAGTGAATGGAAAGATCAACCCGTCCGACCTGTGGGACCGCTACGCGCTCGACATGGGTGTCGTCGGATGGAACGGCTCGATCTGGACGCGGCTCGAAGGATCGAGCACCGCCGCAAACGAGGACTTCCGCGTGTGGGACAAGCCGCTCTACTCGATGGGCGACGGCGTCGTGGTCCGCTGCTACCGCGGTGAGCCGGACGAGCCGCCTGCCCCCTTCGAGGAGAACGAGTTCTACTTCGGGGCCGGCAACGCCCTGTACATCCAGTACGGGAACGACCGCGTCCTCTATGCCCACTTGCAGCACGACACCATTCCGGAATCGTTGTGTCCCACCCCGATCGTTCCGGGTCCCGGTCTCTTTCCCGACGAGCTGCCGCAAGGAGGGCTGACCATCCCGGTCGAAACCGGACAATTCCTCGGGCGGGTCGGGAACACGGGGCGCACGTCCGAGCCCCACCTCCACCTCGAGATCAACCACTTGCCGGGCACGGATCCGGTGTTGGGGCCTCCCATCCAGTTCCTCAACATCCGGGCGCTCGCCGACGAGAACCTCATCAACAACCTGGGGCCGAATCCGGTGCTGCAGCCGCTGCATGGCATGGCGTTGCACCGCCACAGCATGCTCATTCCGAACCCGTGCGGGCTCGACGTGCCGGATGAGGGATTGCCCGAGGTCAGCGTCCACGGCGTCCCCGCCGACTGCTACCAGGACGTCTTCAATCTCATCACCTCGCGCGGCTATCGGCCGGTGTTCGCCGACGGGTACGACGTCGACGGGGACACGTTCTTCAACGCCACGTTCCGTTCAGCGGGGCCATCGTCGGCGGCGTTCCACGGTCTGACGGAGCCCGAGTACGACGCGGTGTTCCACGATCTCCAAGACGACGGCTACCGCCTCCATCAGGTCGACTCCTACCTCGACAATGGGGCTGTTCGGTACGCCGCCATCTTCGAGCAGCGGCCGGGGCCGGCATGGACCGCCTTCCACGGGCTGACAGATGCCGAGTACGCCGATTCGCTCGACGACCTGAGCGCCAAGGGGTTCGTACCGGTCAACATCTCGACCGTTGCGGTGGGCGGGAACCTGCAGTGGACCGGGCTCCTCGAAGCGGTCCCGGTCGCGGGGTGGACCGTCGACTCGGTCCCGGTCGCCGACTATCAGGACCTGTTCAACGCCAACGAGGTCGCCGGGCGGGTCCCGATCTATGTCCACGGGTTCGACACGTCGAGCGGACCGCACCTCACGGGCGTGTTCGTCGACCCGATCGGCGGGAACTGGGCCGCCGAGCACGGCAAGGCGTTCAACGAGTACCAGACTGCGTACAACCTCAACCTCGGTGCCGGCCGCTTCACCCGTTACGCGACGGGCTACGACGAGGGCGGGGAGGCGTCGTTCGCCGCCGTGTGGCGGGTGCGTCCCGACACGGCGATGACGATCACGCCGCCGGCGATCACGAACCTGCCGGTCGCGGTCTTCACGTACGAGGCGGACAACCCCTTCACGACGCTCGAGTGCCGCCTCGACGGGGCACCGTTCGCAGCCTGTGCCGGGATATCGACGCTCGGGCCTCTCGCCGAAGGGCAGCACACGTTCGAGACGCGAGCGGTCGACCGGGAGCTGCTGCGCGACCTCACGCCGGCGTCGTTCACCTGGCTGGTGGACAGGACACCGCCGAGAGTCGAGGTGAGAGAGCCGGAGCCGGGTTCGCTCACCGAGAACGGCGAGCTGCGGCGCCGCGGCCGGGGCACCGAGACGACCGTGGTGGGCTGGGCCGACGTCGTCGTTGACGCAGCCGATGCGCTGGCCGGGGTGTCGGCGGTGACGTTCGAAGTTGACGGAGTTCCGGTTCCGGGCTCACCAGTCGACGAGGACACGTGGACGTTCGTGTTCGAGCCACACGGCAGGGGGACGCAGCGCTACGTGATCGAGGCAACGGCGACCGACGCCGCGGGGAACTCGGCCACGGCAGCGATCGAGGTCGTCGGTGTCGCCACCGGGAGACCGCGGCGCACGGGAGGCATCGGTGCCCGCTGACGGGGCTGCGGCGTGATCGGGAGGGCGACCCCTCCATGTCGGGGACTGCAGCATCGACTGCACGCGTTCGATCTCGAAGGGGAGCACCTCGACGGCACGCCGTTCCAGTGCGACGACGAGGGCGGCAACGAGTGCGGATGCCCGGCGATGTCGGCATGCACGGCTGGCCAGCTCGAACCTGGCACCCCCGACCCAGCTCGACCCGTCGCGCGCCTGGCTGCGTCCCGGCGGCTTCCTACGGGATCCCCGTCGGCGCGATACCCCCGCTTCGCCCACCTACCCGTCCAGCGGTTGGCGTCCGGTGGCGACGACGTATGCCTGATGGAGGCTGGCGTCGTCGTTGGGCTTGGTGCGGCTGGGCCGCACGTGGTCGGGGTGCAGTCCCCATGCCACGACGTCGGCGAGGTGTTCGCCGCCGGCGTTCGCCCAGTCGTCTGGGCTCGTGCTCCACGCGTCCAACTCGCGCAACGCCAAGAAGGCGGCTCGCTGGGAATCGGTGACGGTGTGGCGGTCCCAGGCGTGCGCCAGCTCGTGCAGCAGCGTGAACAGGTTGCCGCACAGATGGATGACGTAACGGCCGTTGCGGATCATGAGGACTCCGGCCCGCAGGTCGCCGTTGCCGGCGGTGCAGCCGTTGTCGTCGGGGTGCATCCACACCTCGACATGAGGCAGCGCCATCCCAGCCGTGCGGAGCAGTCCCAGTGCCCGTTCGACGGTGGCGATCTGCCCCAGTGTCTGGGCGTACACGGTTGCCCCGTCGACCTCAGTCGTCGCCGGATAGTCCGCCTCCCAGGCCTCGACCGTCACCCGCGATGACGTGGACGCCGTCTCGGCGACCGCAGCGAGCACCGTGCCCGCATCGGTCGTCGCGCCACCGCCGCCGACCGCGGTGAGGAGCATGGACAGGGCCCAGATGGTGCGTGCGTTCTTCATGCATGCACCGTCCGAAACGCCTGTCAGGCGACGGCTTCGGACGCGTCACGGCCGTGTCAACGACGTCAAGGAGGTGTCCCGGCCGGCTTTGACAACTTCTTGACGCGGCGCCGGGACGATGCCGGCCATGGAGCGGCTCGTTGCCTCCGATGCGTCCCTGCAGGGGGACCTCCCAGCCCGGTACATTCTGGGTATGCGCTTTGGTGTGCTCGGTCCCATCGCGGTGAGTTCCGGCGAGGGCGAGCGCCTACCGGTCGGCGGACCGAAGCAGCGCACGGTGCTGGCGCTGCTGATCGCCGCGGCCGGTCGCACGGTCTCGACCGACGAGCTCATCGACGGCGTCTACGGGGATGAACCCCCGGCAGGGGCGCGCCGCTCCATCCAGACCTACGTGTCGAATCTGCGAGGCGATCTCGGTGGCGTCATCGAGCCGGACCGGTCCGGATACCTCCTCAGACCCGCAGGCCAGGAGATCGACGCCGTTCAGTTCGCCGACGCGGTCGAGGCGGCTGCCGGCGACGACGATCCAGAGCACGCCGGCGACGAGCTGCGCCGGGCGCTGGCGTTGTGGCGGGGCCACCCGTTCGCCGACGTCGACGACTATGGGGCGTTGACGCCCGAGATCATCCGGCTCGACGAGCTGCGGCTACGCGCCATCGAGATGCGGATCGACGCCGACCTGGCCTCCGGCCGGCATCGCCAGCTCATCGCAGAGGTCGAGGCCCTCACGGTCGAGCATCCGTTGCGGGAGCGCTTCCGCGGCCAGCACATGCTGGCCCTGTATCGGTCGGGCCGTCAGGCGGAGGCGCTGCGGGCCTACGACCGGACTCGCCGGATGCTCGGCGACGAGCTCGGCCTCGATCCCTCACCGGAGCTGCGGACGTTGGAGCAGCGGATCCTCGACCAGGACCCGGAGCTGGCGTTCGAGCCGACGCCGGCGGTCACCGGCGGGTCGGTCCTCGTCGCCGACGTCGCCGACACGACCGCCCTCGAGTCGCTGGCGACCAAGGCCCGGCACCGCATCGTGTCGGAGCAGTCGGCGGCGTTCGACGATGCCGTGACCCGCAACCTCGGCCGTGTGTTCGCCCAGCGCGGCTCTGCCATGTATGCGTGGTTCGCGGATGCGTCGAGCGCGGCCCAGGCGGCTGCGGCGAGCCAGGTCGCCCTGGCGGCGACGACCCCGGGGCTTCGGATGGCGATCGCCGCCGGCGACGTCGAGGTTGCGCCCGACGGTTCGGTGTCGGGACCACCGATCAGCCGGGCTGCGGCCATCGCCGCGGTGGCGCACACCGGCCAGGTGCTCTTGTCCGTCGAAGCGAACCGCGACATCACGGAGTCCGGGACGCCGGGCCTCGTGGTGCGCAGCCTCGGCGAGCACGACGTCGCCGGACTCTCCCAGCCGCAACCAGTGCATCAGCTCGTTGTCGAGGGCCTCCCGGCGACGTTCCCGCCGCTGCTCATCGGACA
>DASWKR010000081.1 GCA_036396535.1 Acidimicrobiia bacterium
CGTGTCACTCGTCCGTGTCCACAACTTCTCGATCTCGCTCGACGGCTTCGGCACCGGCGAACCTCAGAGCCACGACGCACCGTTCGGCCACGCCGGCGAAAGACTCCACGAATGGATGTTCACGACCCGGTATTGGCGCGAGATGGTCGGCGAGCCCGGCGGCAGCGCCGGCCTCGACGACGCCTTCGCGCGGCTGCACGGCCCCGGGATCGGCGCCGAGATCATGGGTGCCGGGAAGTTCGGCTACCCCGGATGGCACGATGATCCCGAGTGGAAGGGCTGGTGGGGTCCCGACCCGCCGTTCCACACACCGGTCTTCGTCCTCACCCATCAGCCACGTCCGTCGCTCGAGATGGAGGGCCGCACGACGTTCCACTTCCTCGACGTGTCGCCCGCCGAGGCGCTCGAGACCGCTCGGGAGGCTGCGGACGGGCAGGACGTGCGCGTCGGTGGAGGCGCCACCGTGATCCGCGACTTCCTGGCTGCGGGGCTTGTGGACCACATGCACATCGTGGTGGTCCCGCTCCTGCTCGGCCGAGGCGCGCGCCTGTGGGAGGGGCTGGAGGGCCTCGAGAAGGACTATCAGGTCGAGGCCGCCCCCTCGCCCAGCGGAGTGACCCATGTGACATTCACGCGGGCGGCGTGAGCCGCTCGGGCGCGCACTCACTCGTCAGACCGACGCCGTGAACCCGACCATCCTCGATGACCCACTCGGCGCACAAGGAGGAACTTCATGCAGGAACTGCTCGTGGACTTCATCACCTCACTGGACGGCTACGGGGCCGCGGAGGGCTGGCCCGGATGGTGGGGACTCGAAGGACCCGAGTATCTCGCCTGGCTCGGCCAGCAGCCGGAACGCGACTACACGATCTTGATGGGAGCGAACACGTACCGTCTGATGTCCGGATTCGCCACCGGATCCAAGGCGTCGGCCTCGGACGAGCCCATTACCGATGAGGGCGCCGCCATCGCCGAGCTTGCCAGAGTGTCCAAGGTCGTCTTCTCCTCGACGCTGCAGCCTCCGTTGTCGTGGCCCAACACACGGTTGATCAGCGGAGATGCGGTCGAGGCGGTGGCAGCAATGAAGCAGGACGGCACCAGCCCGATGCGCACCCTCGGCAGCCTGACCCTGTGCCGGTCGCTCCTCGAGGCAGGCCTGGTGGACCGTTTCCGCGTGGTCCTCTTCCCCGTGATCACCGGGAGAACCGGCCGCGACCGCATCTACGACGGGTATCCCGATGTCACCCTCGAGATGGTTGCCAGCGGAACGTTCGACGGCAGACTCCAGCTGCTCGAGTACGTCCCCACGGTGCTCACCGGTCCACCCGGCTCGGACCTCGCTTCCTGAGCGCGCACTGCTGTCCGAGCAGCGCGACGTTCGCCTGGGGTGACGCTCGCCGGAAATTCGCTCCATGAGGACGACACGGCTCTCACGCTTGCGGATTTGCTCGGCGAGGTCATCCGCGCCTGGAGGCGAGTGGCACTGGCACGGCGCCGCGCCCACCACTTCATGACCAACGTCTGATGAGCGAGGGCCGTGGCCGAGTGGGGCGAGCACGTCGACGAAAGCGAGTGCCGCGGCCAGGCGTAGCAACGGGCCTGCGCCGGCGAGGCGTCGCGGCGAGATTTCGAGGAGGATCTGTGGAGGCCTCTCCGACTCCACAGATCCTCCCCGTTCTCTCCACGCGGAGGCGGACGGGAATCGAACCCGCCTGGGAGCTCTCGCCCCCACACCGGTTTTGAAGGCATGTCCGACGCTCGCGCTGTCTTCAGCCCTGTGACCAGCGCCTTTGCCTTCAGGCGTCGTCCCAGAACGTGCAAAGACTTGTGAGGCCGATCCGGCTCGAAGACTTGTCCGGCGGCCCGTGAAGACTTGTCCGGCATCACCTCCTTGATCAGCACGTTACGCCTGGGCGCTGTCGCATGGCGAGAAGACGCGGTTTACGTGGGACGTTGTCGGCGGATGGAAACGGAGTCTCGCTACTTCTCAGACGATGGACGAAATGCACCACCGAGCCGTGGGGCTTCACACCGGCGGCCCGGGCGCCGATCGAGTCGGCGGTCAGACCCTCCACTGGTCGGCGACGCCGGTCGCCGGACGCTCTGCCCGCGCGGTCAGTCGTCGGTTGGGGTGGCGAGCCCGCACATGCCACGTGTCCTCACGCTTCGCACAACGTGACCGGTTGATCGTGGCCCTGCGGTAACAGGGCGGCGGAACGAGACCGGCATTCAGGAAAGCCCGGCACCCCCCGCGCCGAGCACTGCGGCGGTCTTCCTACTGGGGATCACCTCGTCCACGACCCCGTACTCGACGGCCCCTTCGGCGGTGAGGATGAAGTCTCGGTCGGTGTCCTTTGCGACCCTCTCCAGCGGTTGTCCGGTGTGCTCGGCGATGAGCTTCTCGAGCAGCTTGCGACTGCGAGTGATCTCCCTGGCCTGGATCTCGATGTTCGTGGCCTGGCCCTCCGCCCCGCCGTACGGCTGATTCAGCAGGACGCGCGCGTGCGAAAGCGCGAGCCGCTTGCCCGTGGTGCCCGCGAGGAGCAAGACCGCGGCCGCCGAAGCCGCCTGCCCCATGCAGATCGTGGAGACATCGGGCTTGACGTACTGCATCGTGTCGTAGATGGCGAACATGGCCGGGACCTCGCCCCCGGGCGAGTTGATGTAGAGGTTGATGTCCTTGTCGGGATCCTCGGCCTCCAGGTGCAATAGCTGGGCCATGATCAGGTTCCCGACGCTGTCGTCGAACGGCGTGCCGAGGAACACGATCCGCTCCGACAGCAACCGCGAGTAGATGTCGAACGACCGCTCGCCGCGGCTGGTCTGCTCGACGACGACGGGAACGAGCTGGTTCTTGAAGTCGCTCATGGCTTGCCCTCCGATTGGTCTTCCTCGAGGAGGCTCAAGATTGCCCGGCCTCGAAGAGGAGACCTGGTTTGCCGCTCGGCTCTGAGCCTCAGAGTCGATGTCGGCGGTGTGACACTCGTCGAGTGCAACCATTTCACGCTACCACCGGCCAGCGTGACGGCCACCCACTCGCTCAAGGCGGGCCTCAACCAGCAGGCGACGAGAATCCCGAGGTTCACCTGAGTCGGAACGGGACCAGCAACTCGAATGAGTCCTCGCCTCCTGGTCGGGGTGAGAGCTGCTCCTCCTGTTGGTCTTGACGGATCGCCGCCCACCACCAAGCGCGTGGACGTGGCGCCCGCGTGGCGCCCGAGAGGTCGGGGACTGGTCGCCGTGCGGTGGTACGGTGAACATGAACTCCATCCCGATCGCGGAAGGGAGATTCCCATGCTGCAGGTCACCGATGCCGCCGTTTCCGTGCTCAGGAGCGAGGTCTTGCACGAGGGCGATCCCGCGGCGCAACGCGAGCCCGCCACGGCGGTCAGACTCCGGTCGACCGTCACCGACGACGGTCGCCAGACCATCAGCCTGCAACCCGTGATGGGCCCTGCGCCCGGCGACGCGCCCGCGGAGGCTGCGAACCTGGACGTGTTCGTCGCGCCCGAACTGGCCGGTCCGCTCGATGCCGGCGTCCTGGATGCGCAGGCCACGCCTGAGGGTCCGGAGCTGATCTTGCGGGAGCAGTCCGACCAAGCCTGAGCCACCGCGCGGGGCTCGGACGCCGATTCGAGCTCCTTCGTGCAGCCGGGTTGACGCCCTGATCGACTCGTATGACCCGACTCCCATGTCGGTCGCAGGACATGACACGCCGCCGGACGGGGAGGAGGATGACGGTGCCGCTGAGCGATCCGATCGCCTCGTTAGAGGAGTACGTCGCCGCCGGCGGGACGCGCGGGCTCGAACGCGCGCTGCAGATGACGCCCGAGGCGGTGATCGACGAGGTCGAGGCAAGCGGACTGCGCGGCCGCGGTGGCGCCGGCTTCCCGACGGGCGCGAAGTGGCGCTCGATCCGGGACTCAGGCGCCGGTACGCGGTTCGTCGTGGCGAACGGCGCCGAAGGTGAGCCCTCCACGTTCAAGGATCGATGGTTGATGCGGCGGAACCCCTACGCCGTGGTCGAGGGGCTCGCCATCGCGAGCTTCGCGGTCGGCGCGGCCAAGGCGTACGTCGGGATCAAGGAGTCGTTCAAACGCGAGGCCGAGTCGCTCGCTCGCGCCATCGTGGACTTCCGGTCCACCGGGGTGCTCGAGGAGTTCCCGATCAACGTGGTGCTCGGGCCGGACCTGTACCTGTTCGGCGAGGAGACGGGGCTTCTCGAAGTCGTCGAGGGCCGCGCGCCGCTCCCTCGGATCCTGCGGCCGTTCATGCAGGGGCTGTTCGCGGACGCCACGCGCGAGAACCCGACGCTCGTCAACAACGTCGAGACGCTGGCGAACGTCGCGCATGTCCTCGCTGAGGGCGCCGACTGGTGGCGGGCGAGCGGAACTGAGTCCTCGCCGGGGACGATGGCCTTCACGCTCGCCGGCGACGTCGAGCGCGAGGGCGTGTTCGAGCTCCCGCTGGGGACGCCGCTTCGCGAGCTGATCGAGGTGCACGGCGGGGGCGGCGTCCGAGAGGATCGGGTCGTGAAGGTCGTGATCCCGGGCGCATCCGCCGCCGTGCTCCCGGCCGAGACGCTCGACACTCCGATGGACTTCGAGTCGTTCGCCGCCGTCGGCAGCGGGCTCGGCTCGGCGGGGTTCTTCGTCCTGGACGAGACCGCGTGCATGGTCGAAGCCGCCTGGCTCTACTCGCGCTTCCTGTCGATGGAATCGTGCGGCCAGTGCCCGCCGTGCAAGCTGAACTCGGGATACGTGACGGAGCGGCTGCAGCGTCTGCACGCCGGGCGATCGGACGTCGGGGGGCTGGACGCCGTGATCGAGCGAGCGGCGACCTGCACGGATGGGCAGCGATGCGCGCTCCCGACCGGAGAGAGCCTGATCGTGCAGAGCCTGATGCAGCAGTACCGCGAGGAGTTCGAGGCCCACGTCGGCAGGCCGTGCCCGAGCGAGCGCCGGATCGCCTTCCCGAAGCTCGTCGATCTCGACGAGCAGGCGGGCCGATTCATCTACGACGAGACGAACGGCTCCAGGCAGCCCGACTGGTCGCTGAGGCCTGGTCGTGAGGCAGGGTAGCGAAGACATGGGTCTGCGCCTCGAGCCTCGCGTGCTGCTGGCCATCGCCGATGAGATGGCGGCACTGGCCGGCGAACGCGAGGCGGAGTCCGGCCTGGCGATCTTGGCCGCGCACGCTGCCCTGGAGGCCTTCGTCAACGAGACCGGCTCCCGCGAGATCTCGAGCTTCAAGCCCCGGGCCCGGTTCCTGCCGAAGTGGCACGACGCCTGCGAGCGGGTGCTCGGCCGCCAGCTCGATTCCGCGGCCGATCTGGAGCGGCTACAAGCGATCCGAGATGCCCTCGTCGGCTACGAGGGCGAGGCGGAACGGCTGGACCGGCGGGCAGCGAGCCCACCACCGACGATCGCGGAGCGTCTGAACGCCGAGACCGCCCTCTGGGCCGTGGACACCGCCCGCCACGTGATCGCGGAGTTCCATCGGCTCGCCGGTCGGCCCATCCCCGACTGGATCAGATAGCGGGCGCTCACGAGGACGGTCGTGGCAGGCCGCAGGGTCGCCTGGGCGTTGGAGGGGCGGTGGGGCGCGAGGTCTCCCCGCTCGTACGACCCTGACTCCTTCCCAACGTAGCCTCGGGCCCAGTCAAATTCTATCCAGCTAGTAGGATTTAGGTACCCGCTCTTCCCCGGGAGGGTGTCGGTTGAGGGTTGAAGGAGTAGCGCATGGTGCACGGCTCCCATGGCTCGCTCGAACGGACGCCGGGGGCGCTGTTTCGCGCGATGGGGGCCCTCCTTCTCCTGAAGGAGCCGGATCGGTCTCGTGAAGGGCTCGCCCGGGAGCTGCAGGA
>DASWKR010000082.1 GCA_036396535.1 Acidimicrobiia bacterium
TCGCGGCCGCTGCCGGTGCGCGCCAGGTGCGGCTGACGGAAGACGGTGATCGTGTCCGGTGAAGCCCCGAAGTAGTCGTTGCCGCGCTCGAGCAGCGAGACGCCTTCGTAGAGCCCGAGGAGGCCTTCGCCCTCCGGGTCCTGGTCGGCGGTCGGCCATTCGGCGACGACGACGGTCAGGTTGTCGATGCTCTCGACCACCCATGCCGGCAGGGCGTCGAGCACCTCGTCGACGACCTCCTCGAAGGCCCGCATGCTGCGGCGCAGCGTCTCGTGGTCCTGGTCGTGCGGCACGCCAGGGAGGTTACGGTGCCTCCGCCGGAGCGGCGGCTAAGACTCCGGCGGGGCGCCTCCCTCGGCGGCCCGCCTGGCCACGAACTCCTCGAGCTCGTCTCGAAGGGCCGTGTCGATCGGGGGCGCCTCGAAGTCGGCGACGACGCGCTTCCAGACGGCGTTGGCACGCTGCGCTGCGTCGAGGGACCCGGCCTCCGTCCACTGCCCGAAGTTCTGCCTCGAGAAAACGATCGGCTCGTAGAACGCCGTGTCGTATCGGGCCATGGTGTGGTCCGCCCCGAAGAAATGCCCGCCCGGCGGCACGCCGAGGATTGCCTCGAGGGCAATGTCCTCCTCGCCGGCCGCCACGGGCTGGAACACCTCGGCGATGATCTGGAGCATCTCGACGTCGAGGACCATCTTCTCGAGCGATGCCGACAGCCCGGACTCGAGCCAGCCGGCGGCGTGGATGACGACGTTGGCGCCCCCGAGGACGGCTCCCATCATGTTCGTCATCGTCTCGTAGCCGGCCTGGGCGTCCGGGGCGTTCGACGTGTTGACGCCCGACGACCGCCACGGGAGCCCGAGGAAACGGGCGAGCTGGCCGCTCGCCAGCGCCGCCTTGACCGCCTCCGGGGTCCCGAAGGCGGGTGCCCCGGATCGCATGTCGACGTTCGAGGTGAATGCCCCGTACACGACGGGGGCGCCGGGACGCACGAGTTGGGTGAGCGTGATCGCCGCCATCGCCTCGGCGTGCTGGAGGGTGAGCGCTCCCGCCAGCGTCACTGGAGCCATGGCGCCGGACAGCGTGAACGGCGTGACGACGCAGACCTGGTTGAGCTCGGCGAACTGGATGAGCCCGAGGCACATCGGGACGTCGATCTGGCGAGGCGAGTTCGTGTTGATCACGGTGTGCACGTGGGGGGCCGCCGTGAACTCGTCCCAGGTCATGCCGTGGGCGATGCGGGCCATCTCCATGCAGTCGGTGACCTGGCCGCGGCCGCGGGCGAAGACGAACGGCACCTTGTCCGTCAGCAGCAACTGGGCCTTGGTGACCTCGAGGTGGCGGACCGGTACCGGGATGTCCTGCGGTTCGACGGCGGGGTTGTTGGTGTGGATGACGTCGTAGTGCTGGGTGAGCCGCACGAAGTGCTCGAAGTCCTCGAGGTTGCCGGTGCGCCTCCCCCGGTCGAGGTCCATCGTGTGGGGCGGGCCGCCGACGCCGACCATCACGACGCTGCGGCCACCGACGGTCACCGTGCGCTCGGCCGACCGGGGGGTGATCGTGAACTCGGCGGGCGCAGAGGCGATCGCCGAGCCGACGAGGTCCGG
>DASWKR010000083.1 GCA_036396535.1 Acidimicrobiia bacterium
CCGGTGCCCGGAGCAGGATTCGAACCTGCGCGCCCCCGAAGGGACAGCGGATTTTAAGTCCGCCGCGTCTACCAGTTCCGCCATCCGGGCGTGCCCGGAACGTTACAGCCGCGTGTCGGCGTGGGCGGGGGAACGCCGGGCCGGACTCCCTGCTCACGGGTTGTCTCAAGATCGCCCTCTGCGGTGCCGAAGACCACGGAGAGTGGTCATTTCAACCGTTCGGAGGGTGATCCCCCTTGACCCTCTTCCGTAGCCGTAGACGCGCGGCGGCATACGACGCCGACGTGCCATATCGCCCCGTAGGCCGCTACGTAGTGGGTCTGGCGCTCATCGCCGTCTTCGCGGTGATCTCGACGCTGCTGGTGTTCCGGGCACTGACGCGTCAAGAGGACGACGCCACCGTGGTCGGCGTGGCCGCCAACCAGATCCAGCTCTCGCAGCGTCTCTCCGAGGACGCCGCCGACCTGGCTGCCGGCGAGATGACCGCCTCTCGGATCGGGAGCATCGAACGGACGATCGCGCGACTCGACGCGGTCCACGACGGACTTCGGTGGGGTGACCCGAGCCTGAGCCTGTCCGGTGACAACAGCCGCGAGATCGACGCGCTGCTCGCCGCCGCCGAGCCCGACCTCGAGGTCGTGGCCGAGGCGAGCGAGGTCATCCTCGACGCCGCCAAGGCGGGTGAAACGCCGTCAGCGGTGGCGGTCGCAGACCTCGAGTCCCTCACCGACCGGTACGAGGACTCGATGGCCGCCGTTGCCTTCCGCTATCAGACCGAGGCGGAGGCCAGGGTCCATTCGCTGAAGCGGACCCAGCTCGCATTCCTCGGGCTCACGATCGCCCTGCTCATCTTCGAGATGCTGTTCCTCTTCAAGCCGGCCGTCGAGAAGGTGCAGGAGGCCTGGGCGCAGCGCGACCGCGACCACCAGAGCGAGCGGGCGGGCGACAGGAAGCGGCTCAACTACCTCGCCCAGTACGATCCGCTCACCGGGCTCATCAACCGGATCCTGTTCAACGACCGGCTCCACTCGGCGATCACCCGAGCCAGGCGCGACGGCGGGCTCGTCTCGCTCATGTTCCTCGACCTCGACAACTTCAAGGCTGTCAACGACCACTACGGGCACGTCGTCGGGGACGAGCTCCTCAAGCAAGTTGCCGCGCGGCTCACGGAGTCCGTGAGGGAGAGCGACACGGTGGCCCGCATCGGCGGTGACGAGTTCACGGTGATCCTCGAAGGCGCCCAGAGGGTCGAGGATGCCGGCCACGTTGCGACGAAGATCCTCAGGGCGCTCGAGGTGCCGTACCGGGTGGGCACCCGCGAGCTCCACATCACCGCCAGCATCGGCATCTCGCTGTACCCGGTCGACGGCGACAACGCCGAGGCGCTGCTCCGTGACGCCGACATCGCCATGTACAGCGCCAAGGCGGCAGGCGCCAACACGTATCAGTACTTCACGCCCGAGCTGCGAGAGCAGACGTCGGAGAGGCTCAACCTGATCGACGGGTTGCGCCGGGCGCTCGAGGTCGGCGGCGAGCTCGAGCTGTGGTATCAGCCGAAGATCGACGCCGCCGCCGGCCGCACCGTCGGCGTCGAGGCACTCTGTCGCTGGCGTCACCCCGAGTGGGGGCTCATCATGCCCGGCCGGTTCATCCCCATCGCAGAGGACACCGATCTGATCCTGCCGCTCGGCGAGTGGGTGCTCGACGAGGCGTGCCGGCAGATCCGCCATTGGAACGACAACGGCCTGCCCGGGATCTGCGTGTCCGTCAACGTCTCGTCTCGACAGATCAGGCGCGGCAACCTCGTCGAGTCGGTCAGCGATGCCCTGGTACGCCACGAGGTCCCGGCCAAGCAGCTCGAGATCGAGCTCACCGAGGGGGCGGTGGTGCACGACACCGAGCTGGCACGGCGGACCCTCGAACGGCTGCGGTCCATGGGGGTCAGGGTCTCGATCGACGACTTCGGCACCGGCTACTCGTCGCTGAGCTATCTGCGCAGGCTGCCACTCGATTCACTGAAGCTCGACAGGGCCTTCGTGCGTGACCTCCTCAACGACGAGGATGCCGTCGCCCTCTCGTCGAGCATCATCTCGCTCGCCAAGAACCTCCGGCTCGACATCGTGGCGGAAGGCGTCGAGAGCGCCGAGCAGCTCATGCTCCTCGGCGAGCTCGGGTGCCACAAGGTGCAGGGCTTCCTCCTCAGCCATCCGCTGCCCCCCGATGACTTCGCCGAGTTCGCCCAGACACTCGACCTCGACGCCCTCCTCACGGCCGCCATCGCGCCGCCGGCACCGGCGCCGACGTTCTGAGCATCCCCGAGCGGCACGAACCGCGGGCGCCATGCCGTTGCCGCCCAGCCTGCGATATCCTCGCCGGACGAGAAGGGGAGATCTCATCCGCCGCGTCGTCGTCGTCCTCGCCCTGGCTGCTTCGCTCCTGGCCGTCCCCACGGCCCCCGCCGGCGCAGTCGCCACCGACGGCGTCGACCTGGTACCCGTGGTATCGGGCATCGGCGCCGTCGACATCACGGCTCCCCCCGGCGACGACCGGCTGTTCCTCGTCGAGCGGGCAGGGCGGATCCGTATCTTCGAGGACGGCCAGCTCCTCACGACTCCGTTCCTCGACATCACCGGCCCGGTGTACTCGGGAGGAGGAGAGCAAGGCCTCCTCGGCCTCGCCTTCGACCCCGACTATGCGAGCAACGGCAGGTTCTACGTCGACTACACCGCAGATGCGGGCGGGGGCGACACCCGCATCGTGCGCTACACCGTGTCCGACAACGATCCGAACCGTGCCGACCCGGCATCGGCGAAGATCCTCGTCACCCAGAACCAGCCGTATTCGAACCACAACGGTGGCCAGGTAGCCGTCGGTCCTGACGGCTACGTCTACGCGGCGTTCGGCGATGGTGGCAGCGGAGGGGACCCCGATGAGAACGCCCAGAACACCAACAACATCCTCGGTTCGATCATCCGGATCGACCCCGACAGCGGGGATGGCCCGCCGGGCAACCCGTTCGTCGGCAAGCCCGGCGATGACCGCATCTGGGTGTACGGGCTGCGCAACCCGTGGCGGTTCGCCTTCGACGACGCCACAGGCGACATGCTCATCGGGGACGTCGGCCAATCGGCATGGGAAGAGGTCGATCACGTCGAGGCGGGCGCCTCGGGAATCAACTTCGGATGGGACGTCCGGGAGGGCAACCACTGCTACGAGCCGCCCACGAACTGCGGATCAGCCGGCCTGACCGGCCCGATCCACGAGTTCTCCCACGCAGGTGGCAACTGCTCGATCATCGGCGGCAAGGTGTACCGCGGCAACCTGCTGCCCCAGCTGCGCGGCCACTACTTCTACGCAGACTTGTGCTCGGGGAGGCTCTCGAGCTTCCGGTTGCGGGATGGCCGGGCCGTCGATCATCAGGAGTGGGGGAGCATCCTCGACGCACCGGGGAGCCCGCTGTCGTTCGGACTCGACGGTTTCGGTGAGATGTACCTCTCGGCCGGTGGGACGATCTACAGGTTCGTTCCGGACCGCGATCCCGAGTGCGACTTCGACGGGGACGGGCGCGCCGACCTCCCCGTCGGCGTCCCGGGGGAGAGCCACTCGGGGGCGAGGCGGGCCGGCGTCGTCCAGGTCTTCCCGGGCACACCCGCCGGGCTCATCGACGCCTCCGCCGACCTGACGTTGCGGCAGGGTGCAGGCCTCCCCGGGGAGCCGGAGAGGGGCGACGGTTTCGGGCAGTCACTCGCCTGCGGCGACTTCGACGGGGACGGATTCCAGGACCTCGTCATCGGGGTCCCGAAGGAGGATCGCGCCGGCGCCCAGAACGCCGGGGTGGTGGTCGTCGTGCCGGGAAGCCAGTCCGGCCTCGTCGCCGATGAGGCTCAGTCGTGGTCGCAGGGCTCGGGCGGCGTGCCCGGCGCCCCGGAGCCGGGTGACCGCTTCGGCGCCGCCCTCGCCTCGGGCGACTTCAATGCCGACGGGTACGCAGATCTGGCGATCGGGATCCCGTCCGAGGACATCGGCGCTGCGTCGAACGCCGGCGCCGTCCAGGTGCTCTATGGATCCTCGTCCGGGTTGGAGGCGGGCGGCCTCGTCCATCGCGGCATGCCGGGCATCAAGGGGGGGAACGTCGACGGCGGCCGCTTCGGAGCCGCACTTGCGGCTGGTGACTTCGACGGCGACGGCCGGGCAGACCTGGCGGTCGGCGTTCCCGGTGACGACGTAGCAGGCCGGGCGGACGCAGGATCCGTCCACCTCGTATTCGGTACGAGCGGCGGTCTCGGCGCCAGGGACGAGCGGCTGCATCGAGGCAGCGCCGGGATCAAAGGGAAGCTCAAGGCTGGAACCGAGTTCGGCACCTCGGTGGCCGCCGGGACGCTCGACCTGGACGGCTTCGACGACCTGGTGGCGGGCGCCCCCGGATCGGGCGGCCGGGACGTCTCCGTCGTCTTCGGCGGGCGGGACGGGTTGTCGAAGCGCGATGTGCGTCTCAAGGCCGGCGTCGGGCTCCCGGCCGGTTCCGGCAATGTCGGCCGCGTGGTCGCAGCTGGGAACATCGAGGGCAACGTCATCGACGAGCTTGCCCTCGGAGCGCCGAACGCCGGAGGCGCCGGGAGGGTCACCACGGTGCCGGGCGGCCTCAGCGGTCCCAGGACGAACAGGTCGGCGGTGTGGGATCGGGACACCGGAGGGATTGCGGGGCCGGCGGCGGAGGGCGACGGGTTCGGCACGGCGATCCACGCCATCGACCTCGACGGGAACGGGTTGGACGATCTCGCCATCGGCATCCCCCAGCCCGTCACCGGCGGTCATGGCGAGGTGACCATCCTTAAGGGCAGGCGGTCGGGCGTCACCCCGGTCGGTGACGTCCGGCTGCGCCAGGGAGCCGGCGGCGCAGGCGGCGCCGAGGAGGCGGGCGACCGCTTCGGCTGGGCGCTGTGACGTTCACAGAAGTCGGAGACCGGGCGTTCACGAGGCGTTACGAGTTCCTCGACCAGAACATCGGTGTGATCCTCGGCGACGGCGGGGTGCTCGTCATCGACACCAGGTCGTCACACCGGCAGGCCCGCCAACTGCTCGACGAGATCGCAACGCTCACCGCCCTCCCGGTGCGTTGGGTCGTGAACACCCATTGGCACTGGGACCACACCCTCGGGAACGCCGAGTTCCGAAACGCCGCCTTGTGGGGCCACGTCGAGGCGCGCAACGAGCTGGCCGCCAACGGGGAGAGGGCCAGAGAGGCCGCCAAGGAGCACATGCCGGCGGAGGAGCACGGCGACGTCGACGATGTCGAGATCACTCCACCGACCGAGGTCTTCGACGACTCGGCCTCGATCGACATCGGGGGGAGGACCGTCCACCTGGCGTACCTCGGCCGCGGCCACACCGGGGGGGACGTCGTGATCACGCTCTCGGACGACCCGCTGCTCTGGGCGGGTGACCTGCTGGAGCAGGGGGCCCCTCCGTCGTTCGGCGACGCCTATCCCATCGCCTGGCCGAGCACCGTCGACCGGGTCATCGAGCGATCAACCGGTGTCATCGTTCCGGGACATGGAGATGTGATGGGACCGGCCGCCGTTCGCACCCAACATGGAGAGCTCGAGGCGATCGCCGCCATGGCCGTCGATGCCTGGGGATCGGGGACGCCACTCGACTCGATCGACGTCGGGAAGGGCCCATATCCGGCCGACGTCATGTGCCTGGCGTTGCACCGCGCCTACGCCGAGCTCGGCTGAACCATGACGAGGCCCGGCCCTCGCACTCGGCGCCTACCCTCGCCGCCAATGGTCGACGCCTCACACGTGACGATCGGGTTGTCGGTCGGATCGCAGCCCCCGGTGCGTCGCATCGACGCATTCGGGCGGGCGGCACAGTGGCTCGGCTTCGACGTGGCGTGGACCGTCGACCACTTCCTCGGCTGGTTCCCCCAGGAGATGTGGGACCGGGACTTCTCCTGGCTGGCTGACCCGGCCGGGAGCCCCCACGCCTACTTCGACTACCAGACCCTCCTCGGGCACCTGGCGACGAAGTTGCGACGCATCCAAGTGGGTGTCGGCGTCACCGAGTCGGTGCGGCGTCATCCCGTGCTCCTCGCCCAGGCCTCCATGACTCTGGCGCACGTCGCAGCCCGCGCCCCGATCCTCGGCATCGGAGCAGGCGAGCGCGAGAACGTCGAGCCGTACGGCCTCGACTTCGAGCGACCAGTCGCCAGGCTGGAGGAAGCGCTCCAGATCATCCGCAGATGCTTCGATTCGCGGGGGCCGTTCGAGTTCGAGGGTGAGGCCTTCCGGTTCGACGACGCCCTCATGGACCTGAACGCTCCGGATGGGCGGACCCCGCAGATCTGGGTGGCAGCCCACGGTCCTCGGATGCTGAGGCTCACGGGAGAGTACGGCGACGGGTGGTACCCAGCGCTGCCGATGCGCCCCGACGAGTATGCCGCCAAGCTCGGGGCCGTCCGAGAGGCGGCGGCCGCCGTCGGCCGCGACCCGTCGGCGATCGTTCCTGCCTGGTCGGCGTATGTGGTGCTGGCGCCCGACCACGCGAGGGCGCGCCGGATACTCGACCACAAGGCGGTCCGCTTCACGGCACTCCTCGCCCCGCATCACCTGTGGGAAGAGCTCGGCGTGCCGCACCCTCTCGGCGAGGGATTCGGAGGGCTCGTCGACTTCGTTCCGCAGCGCCACCCGAGAGCCGAGCTGGAGGCGGCCCTTGCCAAGGTCCCGGTCGACGCCCTCGCCGACCGCATCCTGTGGGGCACCCCCGACGACGTCCTCGCAAGGCTCGGCGGCTACGTCGACGCCGGGTTGCGGCACGTCGTGCTCCAGCCGGTCTCGGCGCTCGTCTCCCGCCGGGATGCCCTCTATGCCTTGCGGTCGATCGTCGGGGTGCTTCGCAGGCTGAAGCGCCGCGGCATCGAGCACGGCAACGGGTAGGCCTGGGGGGCGCTGAGGCGCGACCACGGTGCAAGCAACGGTTGATACGCTGTCCCTCGCATGATCATCGCTCGCGATGTCACGATCGAGGCGGGCGTCCGAACCCTCATCTCCGGAGCCTCCTTCTCCCTTCACGACGGCGACAGAGTCGGTCTGGTGGGCCCGAACGGCGCGGGCAAGACGACCCTGATGCGTACCCTCGCCGGCGAGCGCGACCCGGCCGCCGGCACGATCGCCCGGTCCGGGAGGATCGGCTATCTGTCGCAAGAAGCGGCCCTCCAACAGCTCCTCGATGCCGAGGTGACCGCCCTCGAACGGATCCTCACCGCCCGCTCGATAGGGGACCTCGAGCGCAGGATCGAGAAGACCCGGCGCGAGATGGAGGCTGCCGCCGGTGTCGAGCGAGACCGCCTCATCGCCCGGTTCTCGAGGCTCGAGGACGAGTTCACCGCCGCAGGAGGCTACGTCGCCAAGGCTGAGGCCAAGCGCTTCGCCCATTCGCTCGGCATAGCGTCCGACGAGCTCGACCAGCTCGCCGCCACCATGTCGGGCGGTCAGAGGCGCCGCATCGAGCTGGCGAGGATCCTGTTCGCCGAGACCGACGTGCTGCTGCTCGACGAGCCCACGAACCACCTCGACATCGACGCCAAGGCGTGGCTCATGGATTTCCTCGGCCAGTACGACGGAGCGCTCCTCGTCATCAGCCACGACCTCCCGCTCCTCGACCAGTCGATCACCTCGGTGCTGGCGGTCGAGAGCGGTGTCCTCGAGCCGTTCCGCGGCACGTACAGCTACTACCTCTCGGAGCGGGAGAGGCGTCACGAGCAACGGGTGCGTGAGCGGAAGCATCAGGACGAGAAGATCGCCCGCCTCGAGCTGGGGATCCGCCGCTTCAAGGGAACGACGGAGTCGATGGCGAAGCGCGCCCGGTCCTGGGAGACGAGGGTCGAGAGGCTGAAGGGTCAGCGCACCGAGATCGGGGCGAAGCGGCGATCGGTTGCCGTTCGGTTCCCCCAGCCCGAATCGACGGGTCGCACGCCCATCAAGGCGTCGGGCCTCGGCAAGGCGTTCGGCCACAACGTCGTCTTTGTCGACGTCGACGTCGACATCGACCGCGGCGAGCGCATGATCATCATGGGCCTCAACGGTGCGGGGAAGACCACGCTGCTGCGGATCCTCGCAGGCGTCGATACCCCTGACCTGGGCGAGGTCGAGCTGGGGCTGCGGGCGTCCATCGGCTACTACGCCCAGGAGCACGAGCTGATCCACCGCGGGGCCACCGTCCTCGACCACATGAGAGAGGTGTCGAACGCCCCCGATCAGCTGCTGCGGTCGGTGCTCGGGCACTTCCTCCTGGCAGACAAGGTCGACCAGGACGCCGGCACGCTGAGCGGCGGCGAGAAGACGAAACTGGTGCTCGCCCAGCTCGTCATCGGCAGGCACAACCTGCTGCTCCTCGACGAGCCGACCAACAACCTCGACCCCCAGGCGAAAGCAGCCCTGCTCGAGGCGCTCGTCCAGTACGCAGGGACGATGATCCTCGTGAGTCACGACACGGAGTTCGTCGAGGAATTGGTTCCCGACCGCGTCATACTCATGCCCGAGGGCGAGACGGCCTACTTCGACGAGTCGATGCTCGAGCTCGTCAGCCTTGCGTGACGCCGGCTTCCGCCGCCACGAGCTCCGTCATGAGCACGCCTTCCTCGATCCAGGCCACGAATGTCGGACCAGGGACGGGGCCCTTGAATCTGATCTCGAGCCTTCCGGGCGTCGAGGCGACCTCGGTGACGTAGCCCGGCTGGGGGATGACCCACCGCACGATCAGCGAGTCGCCGCGCACCTCCACCTTGACGGATCCGCCTCGCATGTGCTGGACGGTGCTCGTCGCTTCGGGAGAAGGGTCGAGCGGGTCGGGCGGCAAGGCGACATCGACGCCCTCGATCGGGCGTCCGAGGTTCGGCTTGCTCGGATCGAGCACGTCGATCTCGAAGGCTCCTCTGTCGCCGGCTGGGCCATCTGCCCCAGTTCCCGGCCCGTTGGTCGCGGCCTGCTCCGACGGCGGAGGCGCCTCCCTCGGGACTGAGCCGCCGGAGGCAAGGGGCTCGCTCTCGTTCAGAGACGCACCCGCCGGTACTGCAACAGGGAGCGCCGCGACCTCGGCCGCCGAAAGCGGTCGGGAGGGCTGGTCCAAGACCTGTCCTCCCGCCACGGCTACTGCACCCGATGAAACCAGGCTGGTTATCACGGCAGCTGCAGCCCAGCCGGCGACGAGAAGGAGTCTCTGCCGCATTGGGAGCATTGTGCGCAACACCATCTTTCGGGTTTGCCAACAAGTGGATAAGGAGTTGCTAAGAGCTTATTGAGATTCTCGGAGAAGAGCCATAGGCTTGGGCGCCATGTCGACTGTCGTCATCATCGAGGACGAGCACCGCATCCGCGAGCTCGTCGCCAGAGTGCTCGCCGACCGGGGGCATGACGTCGAGACGACGGCCAACGCGATGGACGGGCTGCAAGCCGTCGTGAAGTCCAGCCCCGACTTGGTGATCCTCGACATGGGGCTCCCCGACCTCGACGGCGCAGAGCTGCTCAAGATGATCAGGGCCGTGAGCGACGTCCCCATCATCGTGGCGACGGCGCGCAACGAGGACCGGGACGTGATCCGCACCCTCGACGCCGGAGCGGACGACTACCTCGTGAAGCCCTTCTCCGTCGAGCAGCTCGAGGCGAGGGTGAGGGCGGTGTTGCGCCGCGTCGGTGCGGACGGCCGCCCCGGTCCGATCGTCGTCGGCGGCCTCTCGATCGACGCCGCTGCCCGGGAGGCCAAGCTCGAGGGCGAGCTGATCGACCTGTCGCCCAAGGAATTCGACCTGCTCCGGTTTCTGGCGGAGCGCACCGGCGAGGTCGTCTCGAAGCGTGAGCTCCTCGCCGAGGTGTGGCGCCAGCCATACGGCGGCAGCGAGAAGACGGTCGACGTTCACATCTCCTGGCTCCGCAAGAAGCTGGGCGAGACCGCAGCCGAGAGCCGCTACCTGCAGACCGTGTTCGGGGTTGGGGTCAAGCTCGTCGCCCCCGAGCCATGAGAGGCCGGCTGGCGCTGGTCTCGCTCGCCGTCACCACGCTCGTCGTCCTCGCATTCATCATCCCGCTGGCGACGCTCGTCAAGAACCAGGCCGAGGCCAGGGCCTTGCAGCGTGCCGAGACCGATGCCCAGTCGATCGCGACGACGCTGGCGATCACCACGGCGTCGCGTGCCGAGGTGACCCCCGACCTGGCGCAGGCGGTCATCGAGGCGTTCCGCTCCAGGCAGGGGGTGACGATCATCTTCCCCGACGGAACGTCCATCGGTGCACCGTTCGTGGGGAGCCCCAACCTCGACGAGGCGCTGCGGGGAGCGGCGTTCACGGCGAGGACGGAGGGCGGTGCCGAGGTGCTCGTCCCCGTCCTGACGGCCGACACCTTGGCCTCCGCCGACACGGTGGTCGTGCGGACGTTTGTGACGGATGCCGAGTTGCGACGCGGCGTCACAGTCGCCTGGCTCATGCTCGGCGGGCTCGGCCTGTTCCTCATCACGGTGGCGGCGCTCGCCGCCGACAGGCTGGCGCGCTCCGTCGTGCGTCCGGTGACGGCCCTCAGCGACGCCGCCAGGGCGCTGGGCGGGGGCGATCTGAGCGTTCGCGTCATGCCGAGCGGCCCAGCCGAGGTGGCGGATACGGGAGAGGCGTTCAACTACCTGGCCGGCAGGCTTCGCGACCTGCTCTCGGCTGAGAGGGAGTCCGTCGCCGACCTCTCCCACAGGCTGCGCACCCCGTTGACGGCGCTGCGGCTCCAGGCCGAAACGCTCACAGATCCGCTGGAAGCTGCCGGATTGCTCGAGGACATCGACGCCATGGAGCGGGCAGTCGACAGGATGATCGAGGAGGCGAGGAGGCCGACCGAGGCCCGGCAGCCGGCCGGCGCCGACCTGGCATCGGTCGTGCGCCACAGGGCGACGTTCTGGAAGATCCTCGCCGACGAGCAGGGCAGGCCGGCGGCCGTGCACACCACGGGGGGGCAGCTCCGTGTCGCCCTCGACGCCGACGAGCTCGGGGCGCTCATCGACACCCTCATCGAGAACGTGTTCAGCCACACGGGCCCGGGTGTCGGCTACAGCGTCGAGGCGAAGCCGGGGCCCAACGGGCTCGCCTTGCTCGTCGTCGAGGACAAGGGTGACGGCTTCGCAGTCGAAGGGGCGACCTCGCGCGGCAAGAGCGGGGGAGGTTCGACCGGGCTGGGGCTCGACATCGCGCTGCGCGCCGCACAGAGGACCGGAGGGGACCTCGTCGTCGGGAATCGTCCGGGCGGCGGCGGTCGTGTCGAAGTGACCTTCGGGCGCACCCTGCGACCCTCACATGCCCCACCGCCCGTTCAGACGACCCGCACTCGTTGACCACGGCGGTCGGGCCATGTTCGCGAACGCGGAGAGACCCGCCGGAGGCGGGTCTCTCCTTCACGTTGGATGGAGCAAGCAGATGAGGGGGCGTCCACCCATCGCGACGTGCGTGTTTCCCCTTCACTCTCCCTGGTGGGGGGGAGCGTGCTCAGCTTCCCGCCACGCTGGTTAGGGGCACTTCCCCGAAACCGTTAACAAACGGCAAATTTCGCGGGACGCTCATCGCTCTGCCTGGTCGTCGTCCTTCTTGCGGCGCGCCCTGAGCCCGGCGAACGCCCCGGCGAACGGGGCGTGCGAGACCTCTTCCTCGAGGTCTTCCGGTGCGCTGCGCAGCGATGCGAAGATCGCCACAGTGAGGATGGCTGCGATCACGACGAGCGACACCCATACGGGGATGTGGAACACCTCGCTGAGCAGCATCTTGGCGCCGACGAATCCGAGGATGGCGGCGAGCCCCGTGTTGAGGTGACGGAAGCGGTTCATGCCGTCGGCGAGCAGGAAGTAGAGCGCTCGCAGTCCGAGGATGGCGAAGGCGTTCGACGAGAACACGATGAACGGATCCCTGGTGACGGCGAGCACTGCGGGGATCGAGTCGACCGCGAAGATGACGTCCGACGTCTCGATGAGCACGAGCACCGCGAACAGCGGCGTCGCCAGCAGCCGGCCGTCGACCCGGGCGAACAGCTTGGCTCCGACATAGTCGGGCGTCATGGGAACGAAACGGCGCACCGCTCTGATCACCGGGTTGTCGTCGGGATGCAGCTCGACGCCGGAGTGCGTGAACATCTTCCACGCCGTGTACAGCAGGAACGCCCCGAACACGAAGATCATCCACTCGAAGCGGTCGAGGAGGCTCACCCCGGCGAGGATGAAGGCGAACCGGAGCACCAGGGCCCCGAAGATCCCCCAGAACAGGACGCGGTGCCGGTACATCCCGGGCACGGCGAAGAACCCGAAGATCAGCGCGAAGACGAAGACGTTGTCCACGGACAGGCTCTTCTCGATGAGGTATCCCGAGAGGTACTCGCCTGCGGCCTGCCCGCCGAGCCACCCCCAGACGACGAACGTGAACGCCAGGCCGAGCCCGATCCATATCGTTGCCCAGACGGCCGCCTCGCGCGTGGCCATCTCGTGCGCCTTGCGTTGGAAGCCGAACAGGTCGACGAGGAGCAAGGCGACGACGAATGCGATGAACCCGACCCAGGCGTACCAGTCGACCATCGGCTGCGAGCACCTCCGTCGGCTCCCGGACGGGCCGTAGGGTAATGCCACTCCGGAGCCGAGCGGCCGGGAGAGCGGATACCCTGCCCAGATGACAGCGGCGAGCCAAGTGCCCAGTGGTTGGTCCTTCGAGGTGGTACTCAAGGACGGCACGACGGTGTTCATGCGGCCGATCGTGCCGGGCGACGCCGCCGCGCTCGCCGTCATGTTCTCGAAGCTGTCCCGCCGGTCGGTGTACCAACGCTTCTTCAGGGTGAAGCAGGAGCTGACACCGGAGGAGCTGGAGTACTTCACGACCATCGACTACGGGCTGCGCATGGCGTTCGTCGTCGTCGAAGGGCAGTCGATCCTCGGCGTCGGGCGGTACGACGCTCTGACGGACGATCGATCGACGGCAGAGGTCGCCTTTGCGGTCATCGACGAGGCGCAGGGGAGGGGGATCGGGACCGCCTTGCTGCGCCAGATCACCGCCTATGCCCGCACCCAGGGGATCACGGCGTTCAAGGCCTTCGTGCTGGCAGACAACCACGCCATGATCCGGGTGTTCCGCGACTCCGGTTTCGAGCTGAGCCGGGAGCTCGAGGAGGGCGTCTACAACGTCGAGTTCCCGACGGCGCCTTCGCCGTCCACGGAGGCAGCCGAGGACGATTTCGAGCGCCGCTCGATCGCTTCGTCGATGCATCCTCTGTTCTACCCGCACTCGATCGCCGTCATCGGGGCGAGCCGTTCGCCCGGATCCATCGGGGCGCGCCTCTTCGCCAATCTCGTCAACGGCGACTTCACCGGCCCGGTGTTCCCGGTGAATCCCGGCGCCCCGGTCGTCCGCTCGGTGAAGGCATACGCCACGGTGCTCGACGTGCCGGATCCCGTCGACCTGGCGTTCATCGTCGTGCCGGCACGCCAGGTCGTCGGCGTGGTCGAGCAGTGCGCCGAGAAGGGTGTCAAGGGGATCGTCGTGATCTCGGCAGGCTTCGGCGAGACGGCGGGCGATGGACCGGCTCTTCAGCGAGAGCTCGTCTCCGTCGTCAGATCGGCCGGGATGCGAATGATCGGCCCCAACTGCATGGGGATCCTCAACACGGACCCGCTCGTCAACATGGACGGCCAGTTCGGTCCCGTGTACCCGCCGCGCGGGAACGTCGCCATGTCGAGCCAGAGTGGGGCTCTCGGCATCGCGATCTTGGACTATGCCTCGCGCCTCGGGATTGGGATCTCGACATTCGTGTCTGTCGGCAACAAGGCGGACGTGTCCGGCAACGACCTCCTGCTCTACTGGGAGGGCGATCCGTCGACCGACGTGATCCTGCTCTACCTCGAGTCGTTCGGTAACCCACGCCGGTTTGCCCGCATCGCCAGGCGGATCGGTAGGAAGAAGCCGATCGTCGCAGTCAAGTCCGGCCGGACATCTGGAGGAGCCCGCGCCGCCGGAAGCCACACGGGCTCGCTCGCCAGCCTCGACGCGGCCGTCGACGCCTTGTTCCACCAGAGCGGGGTCATCCGCACGCAGACGCTCGAGGAGATGTTCGACGTCACTGCGCTGCTCGCCAAGCAGCCGCTCCCGGCAGGGAAGCGGATCGGGATCGTCACGAACGCCGGGGGCCCCGCCATCCTGGCGGTCGACGCCCTCGAGGCGCTCGGGCTCGAGATCCCTGAGCTCTCCGCCGAGGTGCAGGCGGTCCTCGCCGAGGTGCTGTCGCCGGATGCTTCGATCCGCAATCCGGTCGACATGATCGCCAGCGCCGGCCCGGACGAGTACCGGCGCTGCCTGTCGGTGCTCCTCGAATCGGACGAGGTCGACGTCGTGGTGGCCATCTTCATCCCGGCCTCATCGATCGGCGCCGCCGAGACGGCGGGCGCCATCACGGCGGCAGGCGAGGGGAGTGGGGGGAGGAAGACGTTTCTCAGCGTCTACATGAGCTCGGCCGGGGCGCCCGGAGAGATGGTGGGCGGATCCATCCCGGTCTACCCGTTCCCGGAACGGGCCGCCAAGGCGGTCGCCTCTGCCGTGCGGTACTCGGAGTGGCGCCAGCGCACCGAAGGCTCGGTGCCCGTCTTCGAGGACGTCGACGGTGGCGGTGCCGCCGAGCTGGTCGCAGCTGCCCTCGTCAGGACGGGAGACACGGGCGGATGGCTCTCCGCCGACGAGACCCGCCTGCTTCTGGAGCGGTACGGCATCCCGATGGTCGAGGAGGCCAGGGCCTCATCCGAGGAGGAGGCGGTGAGCGCCGCGGCGTCCATCGGAGGGCCCGTCGTCCTCAAGGTGGTCGCCCCCTCGGCGCTGCACAAGTCCGACGTGGGAGGCGTCGCTCTCGATCTGCGAGACGAGCAGGCGGTGCGCGCCGCATTCGCCACGGTGACGAGCGCCGTCCCGGACTCGGACGGGGTGATCGTCCAGAGGTTCGTGGCGGGCGGTCACGAGGTGCTGGTCGGGATGACGGAGGACCCGAACTTCGGCCCGCTCATCGTGTTCGGGCTCGGCGGCGTCTTCGTCGAGCTCGTCAAGGACGTCTCGTTCCGGATCAGCCCGCTCACGGACGTCGACGCCATCGAGATGGTCCGCGAGGTGAAGGCCTCGCAGCTCCTCGAGGGCTACCGCGGGATCGAGCCGGGCGACGTCGACGCCGTCGTCGACGTCCTGCTGAGGCTCTCCGCCATGGTCGAGGACATCCCGGAGCTCGCCGAGATCGACCTCAACCCGGTCAAGGTCCTCGCCCCCGGCGACGGCGTGGTCGTCGTCGACGCCAGGGTTCGCGTCGCAGCCACCACGGCGACCTGGATCCCCACCCGGCAGGACATCCGAGTCGTGACGAGCTGAGCTGCAAGAATGCGGACCGTTCCGGCGTCCCGCCATCGCACTGAGCGATGGAGGGACGCAAGAACGGAGTGAGTTCCACCAGAGGACCGAGGCCATGCGCGTCGTCGACCTGATGACAACAGACGTGATCACGGTGGGTGTCGGGACGCCGATCAACGAGGCGGCCCGGCTCATGTTCCGCCACCGCGTCAGCGGCTTGCCGGTGGTCGACGAGGCAGGTCGTGTCGTCGGGATCATCACGGAGGCCGATTTCCTGCGGCTCGAGGTGGCCCGCGACACTGCCGACACCGTCCCGCCCGTCGAGAACGTCGGCCAGGTGGCCAACCGGGGGGTCGTGACGATCGACTCGGACGCCTCGCTCGCGGAGGCGGCGCGCATCATGGTGGTCCACGACGTGAAGCGGCTCCCGGTCGTCGACGGCGAGGGCAGGATGGTCGGGATCATCTCCAGACTCGACGTCGTCGCCGCCTTCACCCGCCCCGACGAGATCATCGAGGACGAGATCCGTGAGGATCTGCTGCGGCGCGTCCTCTTCGTCGACCCCGACGACATCGACGTGTCCGTGGCCGACGGGATCGTCACGTTCTCCGGGCAGATCGGCACCCGCAACGAGGCGAGGCTCCTCGAGGAGCTCGCCCGACGCCTCGACGGCGTCGTCAGGGTGGAGAACGACCTCGGATGGCGAGTCGACGACGGCGCTTGAGGGAGCCCTCTTGCCCTGACCGCACGGTCAGGATAGAGTCGACCACATGATCGACTTCCAGACGCGCCCCGACGTGTACCGGCATTGGCGCCTCCACTTCGATGGTCCGGTTGCGTTCCTCGACATGGATGTCGACCCGGATGGAGCGCTCGACGACGGTTACCAGCTCAAGCTCAACTCGTACGACCTGGGGGTCGACATCGAGTTGGCGGACGCAGTGCAGCGACTCCGGTTCGAGCATCCGGAGGTCGGGGCCGTGGTGATCGGCTCGACGAAGGACCGGGTCTTCTGCGCCGGCGCCAACATCGGGATGCTCGCCGGCGCTCCGCACCCTCTCAAGGTCAACTTCTGCAAGTTCACGAACGAGACGCGCGTCGCCATCGAGGAGGCGTCCGAACACTCGGGCCAGCGCTATCTGGCGGCGATCAACGGGACCGCGGCGGGCGGGGGCTACGAGCTCGCCCTGGCGACGGATCACATCATGCTCGTCGACGACGGGAGCGCCTCCGTGGCGCTCCCAGAGGTACCCCTGCTCGGGGTCCTGCCGGGAACCGGGGGGCTGACGCGCCTCGTCGACAAGCGTCACGTCCGCCGTGACAGGGCAGACGTCTTCTGCACGGTCGAGGAGGGCGTGAAGGGTTCCCGGGCGCTGCAGTGGAGGCTCGTCGACGAGCTCGTGCCCGGCTCGCGTTTCGCCGAGACCGTCGCCGAGCGGGGGCGCCAGGTGGCGGATCGATCCGGTCGGCCGCGGGACGTCCCCGGCGTGGAGCTGAAGCCCCTCGACCGCACCTTCGAGGGGGACGTCGTGCGCTACAGCGCCGTCGACGTTGCGATCGATCGGGCCGGGCGCGTCGCCGATGTGACGATCCACGGCCCGGACGACGCCGCCCCAGCCGACCCGGCGGAGGCGGCGCGTCGCGGGGCCGACTGGTGGGCGTTGCGGGCCGCCCGCGAGCTCGACGACGCCGTGCTGCATCTGAGAGTGAACGAGCTCGAGATCGGGACACTCGTCGTGAGGACGGACGGCGACGCCGACTTGGTCACGGCTCACGATGCCTTCATGACACTTCACGGCGATGACTGGTTCGTGAACGAGGTGACGTTGTTGTGGCGCAGGGCCTTGAAACGCCTCGATCTGACGTCGCGCTCCATCATCACCCTCGTCGAGCCGGGGAGCTGTTTCGCGGGCGTCGTCGCCGAGCTGGTGCTCCTGGCCGACCGCGCCTACATGCTCGATGGTCCCCGCGCCGGCGGGACGGAGGAGGCCGGGTTGATGCTCACCGAATCGAACGCCGGCTTGCTCCCGATGTCGAACGGCCTGTCTCGTCTCGAGGCACGGTTCTGGGGTGATCCCGCCGGGCTCGAGGCGGCAGCGAGCGCCGTCGGCAAGCGCCTCGCCGCCGCCGTCGCGGCGGACCTGGGGCTCGTCACCGACGCCATGGATGAGCTCGACTGGGAAGACGAGCTTCGGGTGATCATCGAGGAGAGAGCCAGTTTCTCGCCGGACGGGCTCACCGGTATGGAGGCCAACCTGCGGTTTCCCGGTCCCGAGACCCTGGAGACGAAGATCTTCGGCCGGCTGACGGCGTGGCAGAACTGGGTCTTCCAGCGTCCCAATGCCTCAGGCGAAAGCGGAGCGCTGCGACGCTACGGGACCGGGATCCGGCCGGACTTCGACAAGAGGAGGGTTTGAGATGACGTCTCATGCGGTCGACTACGACACGCGGATCCCGAACAACGTCGGTCTGGCCCACGACCCCAAGCTGCTGCGCGCCCTCGAGCAGTGGCACCCCGGCTACCTTGACTGGTGGATGTCGATGGGCCCCGAGGGCTTCCAGGCGGCCGACGTGTTCCTGCGGACCGCCGTGAGCGTCGAGAACGACGGTTGGGCGAAGTTCTCGTACGTGAAGATGCCCGACTATCGATGGGGAATCCTCCTCGCCCCGCCCGTCGACGGCCGGGTGATCCCTTGCGGCGAGCACGTCGGCGAGCCGGCGTGGCAGGAGGTCCCCGGCGAGTACAGGGCGATGCTGCGCAGGCTCATCGTCATCCAGGGCGACACCGAGCCTGCCTCGGTCGAGCAGCAGCGCCATCTCGGGGCGACCGCCCCCTCGCTCTACGACATGCGAAACCTGTTCCAGGTGAACGTCGAGGAGGGCAGGCACCTGTGGGCGATGGTGTATCTCCTCCAGAAGTACTTCGGCAGGGACGGGCGTGAGGAAGCGCACGAGCTCCTCGCCAGGCAGTCCGGCAGCGCCGAGAAGCCGAGGATGCTCGGGGCATTCAACGAGGAGACCCCGGACTGGCTCTCGTTCTTCATGTTCACGTTCTTCACGGACCGCGACGGGAAGATGCAGCTCGAGGCGCTCGCCCAGTCCGGCTTCGACCCGCTCTCCCGAACCTGCCGTTTCATGCTCGCCGAAGAGGCTCACCACATGTTCGTCGGCTACACCGGCGTGAAGAGGATCGTGGAAGCGACGGCACAGGCGATGGCCGACGCCGGCATCGACGACCCGTACGACATCGAGGCAGTCCGCAGCCTCGGGGTGATCGACCTGCCGACCATCCAGCGAAAGACGAACCTGCACTTCTCGCTCACCCTCGACCTGTTCGGCTCCGAGGAGTCGACCAATGCCGCCAACTTCTTCAACGCAGGGATCAAGGGCCGGTACCACGAGGACAGGCTCGACGACGACCACCAGCTGCGCGGCGCCACGTATCCGGTGATGAGGCTCGTCGACGGGGAACTGCGCAACGTGGACGTCCCTGCCCTCAACGGGTTGAACGCCAGACTGCGCGACGACTTCATCGACGACTGCCAAGGGGGCGTCACCAGATGGAACAGGGAGATCGCCGGGCGCGGCATCGACTTCGAGATCACGCTGCCGCACGTTGCCTTCAACAGGGCGATCGGCGAGCTGGCGGACGTCGCCGCCACCCCGGACGGCCGGGTGATCGAAGAAGAGGAGCTGGCGGCGAGGAAGCATGATTGGCTGCCCAGCACGGAGGACAAGACCTTCATCGAGAGCCTGATGCATCCCCGATTCGAACCGGGCGAGTTCGCACGCTGGATCGCCCCGCCCTCGCGCGGCATCCAGAACAAGCCCATCGACTACCTCTACGTGAAGCTGCCGTGATCCACGAGGCGCCGGTCCAACGGCACCCGGGCGGCCGGAGGGCGGAGATCACACGAGCCGCCTACCGGGTGATGGCCAGGAGCGGCGTCCATCGGGCTTCCCTGAACATGGTCGCCAGGGAGGCCGGGGTCTCGAAGGCGTTGCTGCTCTACCACTTCGGGACGAAGGACAACCTGGTCTTGGCGGCGTTGCAGTGGGTCCTGGCGGCCACCGCATCGCGCATCCGCGCCTCGATGGAGGGAGCGACCGACGGCCGCGACGCCATCTCGCGCCTCCTCGACGCCGTCTGGGTGGGGCCCGAGCAGAACCGCGACTTCTTCCGGTTCTACTTGGACGGCGTCGAGCACCAGACGCGCCTGGCGAACTTCGAGTGGCTCGGCGCCACTGCCCGCGAGACGATCAACGGCCATTACCGCGAGGTCATCGAGGCAGGGGCAGCCGCCGGGGTGTTCTCCGTGGACGACGTTGCCGCAGCGGCGACCCAGATGCGGGCGGTGATCGAGGGCATGTTCCTGCAGTGGCTCCAATCCGTCGAGTGGGCCACGAACCATGACGCCTATCGCGACGAATGCCGGCGGGCGGTGCTCGTGCTGCTCCGGGCCGCCTGAGCGTCAGGTCCCCTCGAGAGCGCGCCTGACGTCATCCGGCAAGGGTGCCGGGCGCTTCGTCTCGCCGTCGATGAACACGGTGACGATGCGACCCGTGGCGACAGGTCCCGCCGGCCCGGCGACGGCGACGTCGTATGTGATGGAGCTCGTCCCGAGCGCGGCCACGCTGAGGGTGACGTCCACCTCGTCGTCGAACTCGAGCGGGCTCTCGAAGTCGAACTCGATGTGGGCACGAGGCGTTGCCCCGAAGGTGACTTGCTTGATCCCGAGGCGCCCGTGGAGATCTGCCTCGGCGGCCTCCGCGAGCCTGATCACCGTCGAGTAGTGCCAGATGCCTGCTGCGTCGGTGTCCATCCACTCGACACGGCGCCGGATCGTGGTCGACGGCTTCACGCTCTCCTCCTCATGACGAACTCGGCGACCGCACCCACGACGGCGGCCGGCTGGGCCAGGTGCGGCGAGTGGCCGCAACCGGGGAGGATCAGGGTATCGACGTCGCCGGCGATCCCGCGCTCGATCGCCCTGATCTGCAAAGCCGTCCCGAACTCGTCGTCTGCGCCCTGCACGGCGAGGACGGGGCCGCGGATGGCGGATAGGTGCCCTTCGATGTTCCAGGCGCGGAACCCGGGGCTGAGCCACACGTCCCGCCACGAGGTGAAGGTGGCAACGGGATCTCGGTGGTAACGGAGCATCCGCTCGGCCAGCGCGCCCTCCTCGAAACGCCGCGACGCCTCCTCGATACCGGCGATCGTGACGTCCTCGACGAGCACGTGCGGGGCGATGAGCACGAGGCCGGACACCGGGTGACCCGAACCGGCGTGGATCAGACCGATCGAGGCGCCGTCGGAGTGACCGACGAGCCACGGGGCGACGATGCCGAAGCGGGCCAGCAGCTTTGGCAGGACGACGAGCGCCTCGTGATCCATGAAGTCGAGCGGGCGCGGCGCTTCGACGGGATCCGACCAGCCGTACCCGGCGCGGCTGTAGACGATGGCGGGCCGCCGGGTGGCGTCCGACAGCATGCCCGGGAATTCGCGCCACAGCTCGACGCTCCCCAGACCCTCATGGAGGAACACGAGCGGTGTGGCGCCGGCCCATCCGGCCCCGAGCCGCCGAACCTCGAGCGACCTGCCGTCGACGGTGACGTTCTCGCCTGGCATGTCCTGCGCCACGGCGGCGATCATACGAGGCCACCCGGTACCATCGAGCACCGATGCAGACGGGATCGAACACGAGCACGCTGATCGATGGATGGCTCGACGCCGGCTGGGCCGACCGGACCGTCCTCGTGACGGCCGAAGACGAAGCCTGGACGGCCGAGCGCCTCCATGCGGCCGTCTGTCGCGTCGGACGCCGCCTGGCGAGCGCCGGAATCGGTCGTGGAGACCGCATCCTGCTCGTTCTCGACGACACTCCCGCCTTCCCATCGGTGTTCTTGGGCGCCATGCGGATCGGGGCCGTCCCGGTGCCGGTGAACTTCCTCGCCAGACCGGACGACTTCGGCTATTTCCTCGACGACTCGGCCGCCAAGCTCGCCGTCGTCGACGGCGCCTTCCTCGAGAAGGTCACACCGCAGCTGGCCGGGCGCCCGGGCGTGCGACTTGCCGTCGCCAACGGCCCGGGCGACTGGTCCGTCGACGACTGGATAGCCTCGGGCGACTCCGAGCTCGATCCGGCAGATTCCGAGGACTCCGACCAGGCGTTCTGGTTGTACAGCTCCGGATCCACCGGCAACCCGAAGGGCGTGGTCCACACGCACGGGGACATCGCTGCCACCTGCAAGCTGTACGCCGAGCCGGTCCTCGGCATCGGTCCGGACGACGTCACGTTCTCGACGACGAAGATGTTCCATGCGTACGGCCTGGGCAACAACCTGTCGTTCCCGCTGTGGAGCGGGGCAACTGCCGTCTATTTGACGGGCAGGCCGACCTCCGACCGGATCCTGGAGAGAGTGGCGTCGCAGCGCCCGACGCTCTTCTTCACCGTTCCTGCGCTCTACAACGCGCTGCTGGCCGACCCCGGCTTCGGAGACGTCGATTGGGGATCCGTGAGGCTCGGCGTATCTGCCGCCGAGCCCCTGCCCCCCGAGATATGGAGGCGTTTTCACGACAGAACCGGGATCGAGATCCTCGACGGCGTCGGCTCGACGGAGATGCTCCACATCTATTGCTCGAACCGTGCGGGCGCGGTTCGCACCGGAACATCGGGTACCGCGGTCGCCGGGTACGACATCGAGGTCCGCGACCCCGACGGCAGGCCATGCCAGGCGGGTGAAGCCGGCGAGATGTGGGTGCGGGGCCCGAGCGCCCTCAGCTCGTACTGGAACCAGCCGCAACGCACCGCCGCCAAGATCCGAAACGGATGGTTCGCGTCCGGCGACCGGTACCACATGGACGAGGACGGTTTCTGCACCTACGAGGGCCGCGTCGACGACATGATGAAGGTCGGAGGCCTCTGGGTGAGCCCGATCGAGATCGAGAACCGCCTCATGGAGCACCCGGCAGTACGCGAGGCCGCCGTCGTCGGCGTCGAGATCGACCACCTCTCGCGGATCAAGGCGGTCCTCATCCCCGCCGAGCCCCCTGCCGCGGACGACCTCGTCCCCGAGTTGCAGGAGTGGTGCAAGGCTGGTTTGCAGCGGTACCAGTACCCGCACGTCGTCGAGTTCGTCGACGACTTTCCGAGAACGGCGACCGGGAAGATCCAACGCTTCAAGCTCAGGGAGACGCGTGCCTCTGTCGATTGACGGCGCCGGCCGGGCCGACTCAGCCGAAGACGATCGCTCCGGTCGCGTATAGGACCGCGACGAAGAGCTGGAGGCGCGCCGTGCCCTCGAGGACAGGGATGAGCGCCCTGCCCTGGCGCGCTCGCAGGGTGGCGGCGAGCGGGACGGTGAGCGGGATCGCCAGCAGGGCGAGGAGCGTCCCCGCCGGGGCGTCACCGAGCAGGACCGCTGCCGTCACCGACGCGAATGCTGCCGCCAGTGACGCCGCGAACAGCTGCTCGTTCCGCGATCGGCCGAGCACGACCGCCAGGGTCCGCTTGCCGGCGGCGGCGTCCGTCGCCATGTCCCGAACGTTGTTCGCCACGAGGATCGCAGCCGCCAGGAATCCCATGGCGGCTCCGGCGAACCAGGACCCCGAGGAAGCGGCGCCGGTGTGGGCGTAGTACGTGCCCACCGTCGCCACGAAGCCGAAGAAGACCAGGACGAACAGCTCACCCAGCGCCCGGTATCCGTACGGAACCGGGCCGCCGGTGTAGCCGAGGGCGGCGACCATCGACGCCGCTCCGATGACGATGACCGGCCAGCCTCGCAGCGTGTAGATGTACAGCCCTGCAGCCGCGGCGGTGCCGAACATGACGGCGATCCCGAGTCGCATCCTCTCCGGTGAGATGAGTCCCGACGCCACCGCCCGGGCCGGTCCCACGCGATCCGCCGTGTCGGCCCCCCGGGCTGCGTCTGCGACGTCGTTGGCGAAGTTGACGCCGATCTGGAGGGCAACGGCGACGACTGCCGATGCGGCGAGCGCGTCCCATCGGAAGCCGTTGCCACGGGCAAGCCCGCCGGCGACGATGACCGGTGCTATTCCTGCCCAGAGGGTGGCCGGTCTTGCTGCGAGTACCCAGGGACGTAGGCCGGTGGCGGCGCTCATCCGGCGATGATCGCACCGTCGGGGCGCGCACCCTGCGCGTCTTCCAACGGGACCAGCGCCAGTCCGGGGCCGGCGACAGGTAGCACGACGCGCTCGGGGCCTCCGGTGACGTCGACGAGGCGGAAGCGGAGCTCGGCAGCTGCATCCACCCCTCCGAGGTCGGCGAGTGGGATGGCGAACTCGACGCGGCTTCCGTCGAATCCGGCAGGGTGCGCCCCGCCCTGGTAGATCACGAGCCCTTCGTATTCGACGGCGTCTCCGATGACGATCGGATGCACGCCGCGCCACGAGACGACGTGTGAGGCTTCGAACCCGAGGAACGTGCCGGCCGGGGTGAGGCCGAAGGATCCGGCGCCTGCCGTCCCGATGTACAGGTCGAATCCGGCGCCGTCGTCGCCGAGAACCTCCTCTGCGAAATCGACCCTCACGACCATGCGGTCGCGGTCGAAGCCGTAGTGGAGTGCCTCGATGGAATGACTCGGGAAACGGTAGAGACCGGCGGAGGCCCATTCGCCTTCGTCGATTGTCGTGTCGATGCTCACTCGCACATGGTCGGCGGGGGGCACGTCAGGCTCGACCGCTGGGAGGACGAGGCTCAGATCCGGCTCCGCCGCCGCTGCCTGCCCGTTCGAGGAGGGCGGAGTCTCGTGGGGAAGCGGCTCGATCGCCGTAGCGACCGTGGTCGTGACCGGCTGCCGAGGCGACGGCGGCGATGTCGTATCGGCTGCGACCCGTCCGCATGCCGCCGGGAGCACGGCGAGGGCGAAGGCTGCCACGAGGATCGGGTTGCGGTGGTTCATGTGTCCGACCTCAGTCGAGGCCCAGGTTCCTCAAGAATGCGTCGCTGGACGGCTCGCGGCCCAGGAAGGCCCGCAGATGGTCCATGGCGTCCCTCGCCCCGCCTCTGGCCAGCACCTCGGTCCGATAGCGGGCGCCGACGACAGGATCGAGCACTCCGGCCTCCTCGAAGGCGGCGAACATGTCGTCCCCGTACACCTTCGACCACAGGTAGCCGTAATACCCGGCGTCGTAGCCACCCATGAGGTGACCGAAGCTCGCAGGTGAGAACGTGCCCTCGTGGAACGGGAGCTGGGTGTACGCATAAGCCTCTCGTTGGGCGGCGTCGAGGTCCTTGGCGCCGGTGTTGGCGTGGAGGGCCAGGTCGAACATTCCGAGCGACACCTGGCGAATGCTGAACAGGCCGGTGTTCAGGTCACGTGCCGCGATGAGCCTGTCGACGAGCTCGGTCGGGATCGGCTCTCCCGTCTCGTGATGCCTGGCGAAGCGTTGCAGCACCTCGGGGCGCCACATCCAGTGCTCCATGATCTGGGATGGCGCCTCGACGAAGTCCCATTCGGTGTCGAACCCGGAGAAGCGGATGAGGTCGACCGTTGTCAGGCAGAAGTGGAGGACGTGCCCGAACTCGTGGAAGAGCGTGATGGCCTCGTCGTGGGTGAGGAGAGAAGGCCGGTCGGCGGTCGGTTTCGTGAAGTTGCAGAGGATGGCTGCCACCGGCTTGCGGTACGTAGCGTCCGGGAGCGCCTTGCCGTACACGAGCGGGAAGGCGGCCGCGTGTCCGAACTTGCCGGACCGCGGGAACAAGTCGGCGTGGAAGTACGCCATCGCCTCATCCCGTGCCCGGTCGCGGATCTCGAAGACCATCACGTCCTGGTGCCACGTGGAGGCGTCGTCGAGCCTCCGGTAGTCGAGGCCGAGGACGTCGCCCGTGATGTCGAACATGCCGTCGATCGTCGCCTCGAGCTCGAAGTACGCCGACACCTCGACCGGATCGACGCCGTGATCACTCTTGCGCTGCTGGGTGTGGTGATAGGTCCAGTCCCAGGACTGCATCGTGTCGCCGGGGTATTCGATCTCGTGGCGGGCTTGGAGCACGTCGCGCTCCTGCTGGGCCTTTTTCGTGAGCCCCGGGACGATCCCGTCGTAGAAGCCGAACACGGCGTCGGGCGTCTTGGCCATCTTCACCTCGATGGCGTAGTGCGCCCAGGTCGCATACCCGAGCACCTCGGCGATCTCGTCGCGGATGCGCACCGCCTCCTCGAGAAGCGGCCGATTGTCCGTCACCGCCCGGTTCCAGAACTTGAACTGGAGCGCCTGCCTCAGGTCGCGCCGATTCGACTGCTCCATGAACGGCCGGTAGTCCGGGTACGCCATCGTGACCTTCTTCGTGCCCGGCTCGTCGCCGTCCTCGAGGCGGGCGACGTAGTCCTCCGGGAGCCCCTCGAGGTCATCGATTCCTGCGACGATCCAGTCCTCGTAGGCGTCGAGGTTGGTGGCGAAGTGGACCTCCAGCTCGACGAGACGCTCCTGGAGCTGCTGGAGACGGGCCCGTTCGGCATCGGGGAGCTCGTGGCCCGCCCTGCGAAGATCTCGCTTCCAGAAGTCGAGGAGGCGGCGCTTCGTGCCCGTGAGAGCCGCCGCTTCATCCGTCGTGTCGTACCCCGTCACGGCCTCGTAGAGTCCTCGCCTGAAGACCAGGTCGGTGCGCCATTTGGCGAGCCGCTCCTCGAGCTCGATCGCCGCCGCCCTCACCTCCGGGTCGGGATGCGCTCTCGCCAAGAAGGGTCCGACTCCGTAAGCGTCGGCGACGAGAGTCGCCGCCTCCTCGAGCGGCGACAGCGAGTTCTCGAAGGTGCGGATGGCGCCGGCGGACTCGGCGCCGGCAACCAGGTCGTCGGCGTCGGAGAGCGCCTGGTCGACGGCGCGCCGCATCGAGTGCGGCGTGATCTCGGAGTAATCGGTCAGCATCGGGGCGCCAGCGTAGCCAGGGGCTCGATTTGTCAGACCGGCGTCAGCCGGCCAGTCCCACGGTCACGAGCAGGGGAAGGTGGTCGGCGCCGAGGTTGGGCCCCGTGGCGCGCGCCATGGTCGTCAGCTCTCTGCTGTGGAGCATGTGGTCGAGCGGCAGGTTGAGCCCGAACGGCATCTGGGCGGGCCACGATGGTTGGATCCCGTACCCGTCGAGCGAGTTGACCAGGTCGGCATCGCCTGCCAGCTGACGGAAGGTGTGCGTCCAGGGCGTGTCTCCGAGGTCGCCCATCACGACGACGGGCAGCAGCTCGCCGGAGGCGGCCTCGGCCAGCTCCTCGAGTACCTCGGCGTGCTGGACGGCGGCGGTCTCGGTGTTCGCCGCCTTGACGCGCACCGCATACACGACGATGTCCTCGCCTGCGACGTTCGTCTCGACCCTCACCACCGGCTCCCTGACCCTGCCGAGGCGCATGAGCGACACGTCGGCATCCATCTTGGAGAGAACCAGGATGCCGCTGCGCCTGTCGACAGGGAGCTCGTTGACCACGTCGAACGTCGAGCTCCGCAGCGGCCCCTCCCAGTCCTCGGACGACTCGAGCAGGAACACGATGTCGGCCGTCGTCTGGTCGAGCCATGTCACCACCTCGGGCATCCTCCGACCGATCGACTCGACGTTGTAGCTGACGAGCGTGAGCCCGGCGTCGCTCGCCGCCGCGGCCGGCTGCCTCAGGTAGAGCGGGACCACGACGCCGATGTTCACGAGAGCGAGGACGATGAAGAGGAGAGCCGCCCCCCTCGCCAGCACCAGTCCGTAGAGCAAGCCACAGACGAGCAGGATGGCGGCGTACTGGACTCGGAAGCTGGCCAGGGCGTCGAACGCCCACCAGAACGACCCGAGGAAGCCGAGGATCGTGCCGAGGGTCGCCAGGAAGCCGACGGTCAGCAGGATGAGGCCGACAGTCGTCTTGAATCCGCTGTTGACCATCGACCTTCTGCGCACGGCCATTGCGGGACTCCAGGTGAGCGACGTTTCTGGGCCACTCGACGGCCCAGTGCATTAGATCGTCGTGTTGTGGGCCGTCCTTGACCGAATCCAGCAGGAATTCTCGGGGCCGGCAAGAAGGCGGCGAGGCGCCGGGGCCGTCTTCGCGTCACGCCGCAGGGCTCTACCGTGGGTTGACGTGACGGGAGGAGCGCACACGAAGACAGGGCTGGCCAGCCCTGTCGTTCGTGACGGGCTGCGTCTCCTCGGCCGGACGCTGTTGCGCTACCCGCGGCCTTCGGCGAAGTCGATCGGCGGGGCGCTGCTGTGGACCGCCTCGGTCGTCGTGATCCCTCTCCAGGTGGGAGCGGCCATCGATGCGGTCAGGGCAGGTGACTCGAGCGAGCTGCCCAGCCTGGCGGTGCTCATCGTCCTGAGCGGCGCCCTTCAGGCCGTCGGCGTCGGGGCGCGGCGCTACTTCGGGTTCCAGCTCTCCTATCGGGCCGAAGCCGACCTCCGCAACCGAATGTTCGCCCACATCCAGCGGTTGACGTTCAGCTTCCACGATCAGACCTCCACCGGGCAGCTCATGGCGCGGGCGTCCTCCGACCTGTCCCAGGTCCGTCTGATCTTTGCGATGCTCCCGATCACGCTGGCGAACATCGTGATGTTCTTCACCGTCGTTGCGGTGCTCGTGATCATCGACCCCGTGCTCGGCGTCGCCGCAGGCCTCACGGTGCCCGCCCTCTTCGTGGCGGCGAACCGGTACGCCAGGAGGGTCATCACGCTGTCGTTCGAGGTGCAGGAGCGCCTCGCCGACCTCAGCCAGGTGGTCGAGGAGTCCGTAGCCGGGATCCAGGTCGTCAAGGCCTACGGCCAGGAGGCCCAGGAGCGAGGCAGGCTGGAGTCCGCCGCGGCGCGGATATTCGAGAAGACGACCGCGCTGGCGAGGCAGGGTGCCGCCTTCGGGCCGCTCTTCGAGCTGATTCCGTCCGCAGGCACGGTTGCCATCCTCTGGCTCGGAGGGGTCCGGGTCGTGTCCGGGGCGGTGAGCCTCGGCGAGTTCGTGGCGTTCCTCCAGTACCTGGCTGCGCTCGTGCTACCGACGCGGATCACGGGTTGGTTCTTCGCCAACCTGCCGAGAGCGGCGGCCGCCGCCACGAGGGTCGACGAGCTGCTCTCGACGCTGCCCGAGGTTGCCGACCCGAACGATCCTCGCACCCTCGGGGTCGGTCACGGCGAGGTCGTCTTCGAAGGCGTCGGCTTCTCGTACCCGGGCGGCGAACCGGTGCTCGCCGGGGTCGACCTGCGCATACCGGGCGGCACCTCCGTCGCACTCGTCGGCTCGACGGGCTCCGGGAAGACCACGCTCGCCCACCTCATCCCGCGCTTCCACGACCCGACGGCGGGCACGGTGCTCATCGACGGCGTCGACATCCGCGACGTGACCCTCGACGAGCTGCGCGGCGAGGTCGCTCTGGTCTTCCAGGAGACGTTCCTGTTCTCGGCCACGGTACGGGACAACATCGCGCTCGGAGCGATGGGGGCCAGCATCGAGGAGGTGACGACGGCCGCCAGGCTCGCCCAGGCTCACGGCTTCATCTGCGACCTCCCCGAGGGGTACGACACCGTCGTCGGGGAGCGCGGCCACAGCCTCTCGGGGGGTCAGCGGCAGCGGGTCGCCCTGGCCAGGGCGGTGCTGCGAGATCCGAGGGTGCTCATACTCGACGATGCGACGTCATCGGTCGACGCAGTCGTCGAGGCGGAGATCCAGGAGGCGCTGCGCAAGGTGATGGACGGGAGGACCACGGTCATCATCGCCCACCGATCGTCGACTCTCGCCCTCGTCGACCGGGTCGTGTTCCTCGAAGGCGCCAGGATCGCGGCCGTCGGGACGCACGAGGAGCTGCTCTCCGCCATCCCGAGATACGGCGAGGTGCTGGCGAGGGTGGCAGACGGGGACGGCGCCGAGGGGATGCCATGAAGTACGCAAGCTACGGCGGCGACCACGACATCGTCGCACCGGGACGCCTCCTCAGGCGAGCCGCCCGGGTCGGTAGGCACCTGCTCTGGCCGGCGATGGGTGCGCTGGCAGCGACGATCCTGGCTACGGCGGCGCGTCTCCTCGGCCCACTGGCCGTTCGAGGCGGCATCGACGCAGGGATCGAGGCCGGCGACGAGCGAGCGATCGCCGTGGCGGCGCTCGTCTTCATCGCACTGCTCGCCGTCCAGTACGTCGCCCAACGGGTCTCGCAGTACGCCGTGGCGTGGGTGGGCGAGCGTTTCCTGTTCGAGCTCCGCAACCGCGTGTTCGGGCACCTGATGCGCCTCGACCTGCCGTTCTACGGGAGATCGAAGACCGGAGTGCTGGTGAGCCGCATGACGTCGGACATCGAGGCGATGACCGAGTTCGTCAACGAGGGCGCCGTGATGGCGCTCACGAACCTGTTGACGGCCGTCGGCGTCGGCGTCGCCATGCTGCTGCTCGACTGGCAGCTCGCCCTCGAGATGCTCGCCATCATCGGGGTGCTAGTGGCCGTGAGCGTCGCCTTCCAGAGGCAGGTGTCGATCGCCTACGAGCAGGTGCGTGACCGCATCGGCCGGGTTCTCGCCAGCCTCCAGGAAGGCATCACCGGCGTTCGTGTCGTCCAGGCCTTCACCCAGGAGCACGAGCAGTCGGTCAACTTCGCTCGGATCAACGAGCGGTACTTCGACGCCAACATGACGGCGGCCAAGGCGATCTCGTGGTACTTCCCGACGGTGTCGTTCCTGCGCACCGTCGGAATCGCCGCCGCCCTGTTCTTCGGAGGGCGGCGGGTCGTCGGCGGCGATCTCAGCCTCGGCTCCCTCATCGCCTTCCTGCTGTACCTCGACTGGTTCTTCCAGCCGATCATCAACCTCGCCAATGTGTACAACCTCCTCCAGGCGGCCCTGGCGGCCCTCGGCAAGCTGTTCGAGCTGCTCGACACTCGCCCGGTGGTCAACGAGCGCCAAGGGGCGTACGACCTCCCCGCAGACGTGGCAGGTCGACTGTCCTTCGAGGACGTGACGTTCGGCTACGACGGTGACCGCCCGGTGCTCCACGCCATCGACCTGGACGTCGCCCCGGGAGAGCGCCTCGCAGTGGTCGGGGAGACGGGCGCCGGGAAGTCGACGATCGCCAAGTTGCTGTTGCGGTTCTACGACCCCACCTCGGGATCGGTCCGTGTCGACGGGCACGATCTCGCCGACCTCACGTTCGCCTCGCGTGCCAGCAAGATCGCCCTCATCCCGCAAGACGACTTCCTGTTCAACGGGACGCTGCGCGACAACATCCGGTACGCCCGGCCGGACGCCACCGACGGGGACATCCTCGACGTTTGCCGGGCCATGGGGATCGACGACTGGATCGGGTCCCTTCCCGAGGGGCTCGACACCGAGATCCGGGAACGTGGGAGCCGCTTCTCGGCGGGGGAGCGCCAGCTCATAGCCCTGGCGAGGGCCTTCCTCGCCGAGCCATCGGTCATCGTCCTCGACGAGGCGACGTCCAACCTCGACCCGGAGACCGAGGCCGAGGTCGAGGGGGCACTGCGGGTGCTGCTTGCGGGGAGGACCTCGGTGGTGATCGCCCACCGGCTGCGGAGTGCCGAGCGGTCTGACAGGGTGGTCATGATCGACCGAGGCCGCCTCATCGCCGACGGCACGCACGCCGAGCTGGCGGTGAGCAGCCCCGAGTACCGGCGTCTCATCGAGGTGTGGTCGCGCGGGGTGGCGTGACCACCTTCGCCGACTCCGGCCGTCGGCGGGCCCCGTTTAGCCTGGCGAGATGACAGTCACCTTCCACGGCCTCGTTGATGAGGCCTTCATCCATCTCTGGGCGCTCAGCCCCGCCTCCGCCGTCGACCTCGGCATCCACGACCACGACGGAGTCGTGCCCGACTGGAGCGAGACGGCCGTCCGGGCGAGGCTCGACGCTCTCGCCGCCGTGCGCCAGCGCCTCCTCGGGCTGGAAGGGCTGGGCGGCGACGACGCCGTGGATCGCAAACTGCTCGCCGCCGAGATCGAGAGGACGGCATTCGAGTGGGACGAGCTCCGCCAGCCCTTGCGGCTGCCGATGGAGTGGGTGTACCAGCTCGACCCCGACCTCTACATGAAACGCGAGTTCGCCTCGGTGGACGACAGGGCGGAGATCGTCTGTGGGCTCCTCGAGCAGGCCGAGGGGTTCCTGGCTCTCGCAAGGAGAAGGCTGGACCGCGTGATCCCGGCGACGTTCTGCGATTGGGGGATCATCGCGACGACCGGCATGGCGGAGATGATCGAGGACGACGTCGCCGACGCATTCCGGGAGGCGGACGAGGAGACACGCCGTCGACTCGGGGAGGCCATCGAGTCCGCCTCCGGCGCCTTACGGGCATTTGCCGACTGGCTCGAAGCCGAGCGTCTCCCCCACGTCGACGACTCGTTCGCCATCGGACGAGAGAACATGGAACACCTCCTCGCAACGGGAGAGCTGCTCGAGATGTCGCTCGGCGAGATGCTGGCGATGGCCGAGGCGGACCTCGAGGCGAACATTGCCGCCTTCGTGGCGACCGCAGCCGAGATCGACCCGGGCGTGAGCCCGCGCCGGGTCTACGAGCAACGGGTCGCATCGATCCACGCCGGGAGGGGCGAGCTCGTCTCGGTGACCGCGGCCATGCTCGAGGAGATCCGCCAGTTCCTCGTCGACAAGGACATCATCTCGATCCCGAGCGAGGTGCGGGCGAAGGTGGCCGAGACACCGAAGCACCTCCGCTGGGCCTTCGCCATGATGGACACCCCAGGTCCGTACGAGAACGTGGCAACAGATGCGTACTACCTCGTCACCCCGGACGAGCCGGCCTGGAGCGACGACGAGGCCGAGGAATGGCTGCGGACGCTCAACACGTACGCCCTCGAAGACATCTCGATCCACGAGGCGTACCCCGGTCACTACGTGCACTTTCTCCACTACCAGCACGCCCCGACCGAGGTGTCGAAGCGGCTCGCCTCCTACGCCTTCACCGAGGGGTGGGCACACTACGCCGAGCAGATGATGTGGGAGGAGGGCTTTCGGGCGGGTGACCCACTGTTCCGCCTGGCGCAGCTGAGCGAGGCCCTAGTCCGCAACTGTCGCTTCGTGTGTGCCATCAGGCTCCACGCCCACGGGATGACGGTCGACGAAGCCACCGCCTTCTTCGTGGACCAGGCGTTCTACGAGGAGTCGGCCGCTCGCAAGGAAGCCGAGCGCGGCACGTTCGACCCCGGCTACTTCTCGTACACGCTCGGCAAGCTGCAGATCCTCAGGCTGCGCGCCGACTATCGGGAACGCATGGGAGCCGCTTTTTCGCTCAAGCAGTTCCACGATCGGATGCTGTCCCGCGGCGCCCCGCCCGTCGAGATCATGCGTGAGGTCCTCCTCGGCTGACGGTTCCGTGGCCGCTTGACGTAGGAGAAACCGATGAGTCAGGCCCCGAGCCCGAGGACCGAGGTCAAGCGGCTGCCGGAGCGTGCCGTCTACGACCGCGACATCATCTACGGGATCGTCGACGAGGCGCTGATCTGCCACGTCGGGACGATCGACGACGGCCATCCCGTCGTGATTCCGACGATCCACGCCAGGGTCGGGGACACGCTCTACCTGCATGGCTCGCCGGGCAGCAGGCTGCTGCGAGGGATGCGCCGCGGCGAGACGGTCTGCGTCACCGTCACGCTCGTCGACGCCCTCGTGGTGGCCCGGGCGGCATTCCACAACTCGATGAACTACCGCTCCGTCGTCGTTTTCGGCGAGCCCCGGATCGTGTCGGACGAGGCGGAGAAGAAGGTGGCGGTCCGGGCCGTCGTCGATCACGTCCTGCCCGGCAGGTGGGACGAGTCGCGTCCGATGACCGACAAGGAGCTGACGGCGACGCTCATCGCCGCCCTACCCCTCGCCGAGGCGTCGGCCAAGATCCGGACCGGGCCGCCCAAGGACGAGGAGGAGGACTACGCGACCCGCCATTGGGCTGGGATCATCCCCGTCACCATGGCGCCGGAGGGGCCGGTCGCCGACCCGCGGCTCGATGGCGGCATCGCCGCACCACCTTCGGTGACCGGCTACGCCAGGCCTTCGCCGGCGAGGTAGCGCGCCCACAGGAAGCTGCCGGTCATCAGGTCGAGGTGACCTCCGCCGCCGTTCTCGAACAGGGTGATCTGGTCATCGTCCGTGCGCCCGGCGACGCGGCCGTGGCACAGGTCGAACAGGTCGCCGACGATGTCGCCGGCGGCGATCACTCCCGTCTCGAGCGGGATGACGAGGTCGCCGCTCTCCTCGACCGCCGCCAGCCGGGAGTCGACGTAGATCGCGGCTCTGGCGACACAGTCGTCGTCGGCCTCGCGATGGTCCGGCAGGTAGGCCCCGACCAGGTCGAGGTGCGTGCCGGCGGACAGCAGCCCACCCTTGACGAGGGGGTCGCTGGTCATCGTCGCCGTGGAGATGATGTCGGCCGCGGCGACCGCGGCGTCGAGGTCGTCGACAACTGTTCCCCCAACCGATGCGGCGAGTCGCTCCGCTCTCTCCCGGGTGCGATTCCACACGAGCACCCGCTCGAGCGAGGGCCGCACGGCTCGATGGGCGGCGACGAGATGGGCCGCCACCCCCCCGGCTCCGACCATGAGGAGTGTTGTGCTGTCCTCACGGGAGAGGAAGCGGGAGCCGAGGGCCGAATCGCATGCGGTCTTGCGGTACGTCAGCGCCGTCCCGTCCATCGTCGCCAGCGGCGATCCGTTCCCACCGTCGAACAGCACGTACACCGCTTGAACAGAGGGGAGGCCGCCGGCCGGGTTGGCCGGGAAGACCGTCACGAGCTTCACCCCGATGGCCTCGCCCGGCTGCCAGGCGGGCAGTCCCAGGAACACCTCGGGTGCGCCCTCGGGGGAGTACACGGTCCTGCGCACGTCGGCAGGGGGTCGAAGGTGGCCGGCGGCGAGTGCGTCGACCAGCTCGGCGTACGGCAGCAGCTCGTGCACCAGGTGTGCGGGCAGGTGCGGGAGGGTGGCGCTGGCGTCCGTCACGGCCGGAAAGGTAGAGCAACCGGCGGCGGCCGGCTACCCGGCGTTCTTCTCGTCCCTCCAGGCAAGGAGGTGGGCGGCGCTCTCGATGTCGTAGCGCGGTCCGCTGAAGCCGAGGGTGAGCTCGCGTATGCCCAACGCGTAGCGGGCCTCGGCATCGGAGCGCTGCGCTTCCTCGGTCGTGTCGGTGGCCCTGATCCCGGTGGAGCGGATGATGCCGGCGGGATCGCGCCCGACCCTGGCGCACCAGTCGTCGAGGACCCCGAGCTTGTGGCTGATGGTCTCGATCGAGCCGAAGGCGTGCCACACGTCGGCGTGCTCCGCCGTGATCCTCAGGGTGACCTTCTCGCCGCCGCCTCCGATGAGGATCGGGATGCGCCGCGTCGGCGGCGGATTGAGCCTGCTCCAGCGGTCCTTGATCAGCGGGAGGGCGGCGTCGAGCTCCCGCAGCCTGCTCGGCCCCGTCCCGAACTCGTAGCCGTACTCGTCGTAGTCCTTCTCGAACCAGCCGGCGCCGATACCGAGGACGAGCCGGCCGCCGGAGATGTGGTCGACGGTGCGTGCCATGTCTGCGAGCAGCTGCGGATTCCTGTACGAGTTGCACGTCACCAGGGCGCCGATCTCGATACTCGACGTGCACTCGGCCCAGGCACCGAGCATCGTCCAGCACTCGAAGTGCTTCCCGACGGGATCGCCCGACAGCGAGTAGAAGTGGTCCCAGTTGTATGCGGCGTCGAACCCGAGCTCGTCTGCCGTCTCCACGGCGTCCCTGATGGCGGCGTAATCGGCGTGTTGCGGTTGGATCTGGACGGCGATGCGAACGTCTGTCATCGAGGGTTCCTCTCGGTCTTCGAGGTGGGGACGCTACCCGGCGTGAGTACGGCCGCATCCCGGTGCTCCGTGTGCCGGCGTGCCGCCTCGCCCAGGGGACCCGCCGCACGTCGGATGACGAAGCGACCGGTCCGAGCGCCGGACCGTCTGATAGCGTCACGGCGATGGACATCGAGGTGCGCAGCATCACTGACGGGGACGTCGAGGCGTTCCGGCGGTCGCTCATCGAGAACTTCGGCGGGGACGTCTCGGATGAGGAGGGAGCGCTCGATCGCTTCCGCGACCTCTTCGAGACCTCGCGCACGTTCGCCGCATTCGACGGAGGCGAGATCGTCGGGACGGCCGGAGCCTTCTCGATGGAGGTGGCCGTGCCGGGGGGAACGCTGCCGATGGCCGGGACGACCATCGTCAGCGTGCGCCCCACGCATCGCAGGCGCGGCATCCTTCGGGCGCTCATGCGCGGCCACCTCGACGAGGCCCGCGACCGTGGTGACCCACTCGTAGGGCTCTGGGCGTCGGAGACGCCGATCTACTCGAGGTTCGGGTTCGGGAGCGCCGCAGACCTGCTCGACGTGTCGTTCGACTCTCGGGCCGTCGGCCTGCGAGGCGACGAGCCGACGGAGCACGTCCGCCTCGTCGGTGCCGACGATGCCCGCAAGATGCTCCCGGACGTCTACGAGCAGCACTGGCGGGATCGTCCGGGGATGCTCGCCCGCGGCAACGTCTGGTGGGAGCATCGACACTTCCACGACCCGGAGCGCGACCGCGACGGAGCGAGCGCCCGCCGCTACGCCATCGCCTTCGAGGGTGACCGACCGACCGGATACGTGACGTACCGCCAGAAGAGCGACTGGGGCGAAGGCATCCCCAACGGCCGGCTCGAGGTGGTGGAGATGATCGGCCTCAACCCCGAGGCCCGCAGGGCGCTGTGGCACCTCGTCGGCAACGTCGACCTCTATCCGAACGTCAAGTGGTGGAACGCCCCGGTCGACTTTGCGCTGCCGTGGGAGGTGGCCAACCCTCGGGCGATCACGCGCAAGGTGTCGGACTCGTTGTGGCTCCGACTCCACGACGTGCCGGCGGCGCTGCAGGGCCGCACATACGCCGCCGACGGCCTGATCAAGATCCACGTCGTCGACCCGTTCTGTCACTGGGCGCAGGGGACCTTCAGCCTCGAGGTCGAGGACGGCGCCGGGAGCTGCACGCCGACCTCCGACCATCCGGACGTCACGCTGCCCGCCCACGCCCTGGGAGCGCTCTATCTCGGCGGGCGCCGCGCCACGATGCTCGCCAGGGCAGGCCTCGTCGAGGGTGCCGACCGAGACGTCCTCCGCTTGGGCTCGATGTTCTCGAGCGACGTCGCCCCGTGGTGCCAGGAGATCTTCTAGCCCGGTGGACGCCAGTGTGGACTCGGGAGGGGGCACGGAGGAGGCCGGCGGGCACGCCCACCGGCCGGACCCGGCCACCGGAGGCGTCGTCCCGCCGATCCAGCCGTCGACGACGTTCGCCAGGGACTCGTCGTACGAGACGATCGGGACCCACGTGTACGCCCGCTACTCGAACCCGGGATGGGATGCCGTCGAGGAGACCCTGCGGACGCTCGACGGAGGGGCCGACGCCCTTGTGTTCGCATCGGGGATGGCTGCGGTCGTGGCCTTCTTCGAGACGGTCAGGGCGGGTGACCACGTCGTGGCTCCCAGCGTCATGTACCACGGCGCCCAGGACTGGCTGCGCCGGCTCGTCGAGACGCGTCGCATCGACCTGACACTCTTCGACGCGGCGCTCCCCGACGGTCTGGCGCGGGAGGTCCGCCCCGGCCGGACCGCCATCGTCTGGATCGAGTCGCCCGTGAACCCCACCTGGGACGTCGTCGACATAGCCTCGGCAGCGGAGGTCGCCCACGCGGCCGGGGCGGTGCTCGCAGTCGACAGCACGGTGGCGCCGCCGGTGACCACCCGGCCGCTCGACCTCGGCGCCGACTTCGTGTTCCACTCGGCGACGAAGTACCTCAACGGCCATTCCGACGTGCTCGCCGGCGTCCTCGTGGCGGCGGGCGACGACGACAGGTGGACCGAGGTGCGCCAGGTGCGGGGACTGCTCGGCGCCGCCCTCGGGCCTTTCGAGGCCTGGCTGCTGCAGCGGGGCCTGCGGACCCTCGGGGTCCGCTTCGAGCGATGTTCGAACACCGCCATGGCTGTCGCAGATCGGCTCTCGAGTCATCCGATGGTGGAGGCCGTCCTCTATCCCGGCCTGGCGAGCCACCCCGGACACGAGATCGCCGCCCGCCAGATGACGGGCGGCTTCGGCGGCATGCTCTCGATCCTGGTGCGGGGCGGCTCGGCGGCGGCACGCCTGGTGGCCACGAGCACCAGGGTGTTCGTGCCGGCGACGTCGCTCGGCGGCGTCGAGAGCCTCATCGAGCACCGCAGGGCGGTGGAGGGTCCCCACAGCCTCGTCCCGGACAACCTGCTCCGCCTCTCGATCGGCGTCGAGCCGGCAGCCGACCTCATCGCCGACCTCGAGCAGGCGCTCGGTCGGCTCGCAGCCAGCTAGCTTTGGCGGCCATGGCTCGCGAGTTCCTGCTGCCCGACATCGGTGAAGGCCTCGTCGACGCCGAGGTCGTCAAGTGGCACGTCGCCGTCGGCGACGTCATCGCCGTCGACCAGGTCGTAGTCGAGGTGGAGACTGCGAAGGCGGTCGTCGAGATCCCGAGCCCCTACGGCGGCACCGTTCTCCGGCTGGGGGCCGCCGAGGGCGAGACCATCGACGTCGGCAAGGTGCTCATCGTCGTCGGCGACCCCTCGGAGCTCGGTGCCGAGCCGGAAGCCCCCGCAGCACCGGCAGCCACGCCTGCCCGGTCGGGAGGCGACTCGACACCTGCGAGGCCGGCCGCCTCCCCCGAACCGAGGGCCATGCCGATCGTTCGCAAGATGGCGCGCCAAGCAGGTGTCGACCTGGCCGCGGTGAGCGGAACGGGGCCGGGTGGCGCCGTCACCCGGCGGGACATCGAGGCTCACCTGGCCGACGGGGGCACCACCGCGCCCGCGGCGACGTCCGGAGACGACGAGCGCGTCAAGTTGTCGAGGACGCGCCGGACGATCGCCGAGCACATGGAGCGGAGCTGGCGGGAGATCCCGCACGTCACCACGTTCCATGAGGTCGACGGGACCCGGATCCTCGAGGCGCGTCGTGCCCTGGAGACGCGGCTCGGGGCCCCGATACCGATCGAGGCGCTCGTCATCAAGGCCGTGCTGCCTGTGCTCGCCGAGTTCCCGGAGTTCAACGCCACCCTCGAAGGGGACGAGCTCGTCATGCACCGCAGCCACCACGTCGGCATCGCGGTCGACACGCCGGACGGACTCATCGTGCCGGTCGTCACGGCCGCGTCCCAGCTCGACGTGGCGGGCCTGGCGGCGAGGATCATCGACCTAGCTGTCCGGGCGAAGGCCAGGAAACTCACGCCCGGAGAGACGAGCGGGTCGACGTTCACGGTCACGAACATCGGGGCGATCGGAGGCACCCACGGCACTCCGATCATCCCGCACGGCACCACGGCCATCCTGTCGATCGGACGGGCGAGGCAGGCGCCCGCAGTCGTCGGCGGCGCCGTCGTCGCCAGGACCACGCTGCCGATCAGCCTCTCGTTCGATCATCGCGTGATCGACGGCGCCCTCGGCCAGCGATTCGCGGCCCGGCTCGCAGAGAACCTCGCCGAGCCGGCGCTCTTCCTGGCCGGCTGAAGCCTTCAGAGCCTGGCGGCCCCCTCGAGGCGCGCCACCTCAGTTGCCACCGTCGTCGGATCGCGACCTGCTGCGTCTACGCGCACGGTCTCGGTTGCCGCCGTGCTCGACCCGGCAGCTCCGCCGTCGTCCAGCCAGATGACGCGCCGCACGCCTGCCTCCCGCATGGCGTCCTCCCACGCCGCCATGACCGCATCCTCGGATGCCGCGAACGAACGTTCCCTGGCGTCTCGAGCTGCAGTCGCGACGAGGACGGCGCAGAACACGTCGCGCGCCGCTGCGCTGACATGAGAGCCGTCCGACACGTCACCGAGGGCTACCTTCAAGCCGCGCCGGCGGAGCCCGTCCGCCGCTTCCGGGCTCGAGACGAATGCTCTGATCTCGCTCTCGCGGGGGAGGAGCGCGTCGAGCACCGCCTCCCCGAGGTCCGTGTCCGCACCGATGACGATGACCGGCATGGAGTCCGAGGCTATCAGCCGTCCCACCGGCGGCGGCCTCCCGTGGCTCTCCGGGGCTCGAACGAGCGGCCCGGCCGGCTTTGGGGAATCGCAGCTCGACCCGTACAATCGCTCACTCACGGATTCTGCGCATATGCGCATAACCAAGAAAGGCGAACTGCGTTTGGCGCTGCCGCTCTACGACCCGGCCGGGTTCCGCGACGCCTGCGGTGTCGGGTTCGTCGCGGATCGCCACGGGCGGCGGACCCATCGGCTGGCGCGGCTCGCCGTCGAGTGCCTCCACAACCTCGACCATCGCGGGGCACGAAGCGCAGACGGGACGGGCGACGGAGCAGGGATCATGACGAGGATCCCTCACCGGCTCATGGCGAGAGAGCTCGACGCCAGAGCTCTGGCGGTCCCCGAGCTCCTCGGCGTGATGATGACCTTCCTGCCGCGGAGCGACGCAGATCGCTGCCGGAAGACCGTCGAAGCAGCCGTCGAGTCGGAACAGCTCGACTTCCTGACATGGCGGCGCGTCCCGGTCGGGCCGATGGCGCTCTCCGACACGGCCAGGGCTTCGGTTCCGATCATCGAGCAAGCCCTCATCGCGGCACCGGCCGGCATCGACGAAGAGGAGTTCGAGCGGCAGCTCTACTTGGCGCGCCGGGTCGCCGAGCGCCGCGCCGCCGCCGACGAGATCGATGGCTTCTCGATCCCGTCCGCCTCCTGCAGGACGATCGTCTACAAGGGCCTGTTCACCGCGTCGTTCATCGAGGCCTTCTACTGGGACCTCGCCGACTCGATGTACGAGACGGACTTCGCCATCTTCCACCAGCGCTACTCGACGAACACGTTCCCTGCGTGGGCGCTGGCGCAGCCGTTCCACACGATCGCCCACAACGGCGAGATCAACACCGTCCAGGCAAACCGGTCGTGGATGGCGGCCCGCAGCAACGACCTCGACTCGGCCGTGTGGGGATCCCGCACCCAGGACCTCAAGCCCCTCGTCGAGTCGACCGGGAGCGACTCGGCGAGCCTCGACGACGCATTCGAGGTCCTCATCCGGTCCGGCCGCTCGGTAGCCCACGTCAAGGAGATGCTGATCCCGGCAGCCTGGGAGAACGTCTCCGACCTCGCCCCGGAGCTGCTGTCGTTCTATGAGTACCACGCCTTCCTGACCGAGCCCTGGGACGGCCCGGCGGCGATCGCCGCCTCGGACGGCAGGCACGTCATCGCCGGCCTCGACCGGAACGGCTTGCGCCCTTCGAGGTGGACCCTCACCCCGGACCTGGTGATCGTCGCCTCGGAGGCGGGCATCGCTCCGGCCGAGGAGATCCAGGCATTGCGCACGGGACAGCTCGGGCCCGGCGAGACGATCATGGTCGACCTGACGACGGGCGCCGTTTCGTTCGACGGGGAGATCAAGTCGGCCCTGGCCGCGCGAGCGCCATACGGCGAATGGATCCGCACCAACACGAACTACGTGCGTAACCCGTTCGACGATCAGCAAGACGAGCTCTTCGATCCCGCCAGGCTGGCGAGGGTGTTCGGATATACCAACGAGGAGCGCCGGCTCATCCTGGAGCAGATGACCGCAGGCGTGGAGCCGGTGCTCTCGATGGGCCACGACACCGGCCTGGCGGTGCTGTCCGGGTTCCCGCAGCGCCTCTCGCGTTACTTCCACCAAGCGTTCGCCCAGGTGACGAACCCACCGATGGACCCGATCAGGGAGCGGCTCGTCATGTCGCTTCGCTCGTATCTCGGCAGGCGCGGGTCGCTTCTCGAGGAGACGGAGCAGCAGGCCCACCTGATGGAGCTGGCGTCGCCGGTGTTGAGCGACGCCGAGGTCCAGCGCCTCCGCTCGTCGTCGGACCCTGCGTTCGAGTCGGTCTGGCTCGAGGCGTTGTTCCCGGCGGAGGAAGGCGCCGGCGGGATGGTCGAGGCGGTCGGGCGGCTGTGCGACGAGGCGGAAGCGGCGGCCGCAGAGGGCGTGACGATCCTCATCGTCTCCGACAAGGAGGTCGATGGGACGCGCGCCCCGATCCCCATCCTCCTGGCGGTCGGAGCCGTGCACCACCGGCTCGTCGAGACCGGGCTGCGGATCCGGTGCTCGATCATCGCGGTCTCTGGTGAACCGCGCGACGCCCACGATGTCGCCTGCCTGATCGGCTTCGGCGCCTCTGCGGTCAATCCATACCTCGCCATCGAGGAGGTGCGGGCGATGGCCGAGCGCGGCGACGTTGCCCTCGATGCCGTCGCCGCCCAGGAGGGCTACCGGGAGAGCCTCGAGAAGGGCTTGCTGAAGATCATGTCGAAGATGGGGATCTGCACGATCACGGCATATCTCGGCAGCGAGCTGTTCGAGGCGATCGGGCTCGACGAGGAGGTGTGCGAGCTCGCCTTTCGGTTCGTGCCGAGGAGGATCGGGGGCGTCGGCTTGGACAAGATCGCCTCGGACGCTCTCGGACGGCACGCCGCCTTCGCGGCGGGGGAGGAGGAGGTCGGGGGCTACTACCGCCATCGCTCGGGTGGGATGACCCACATCAACGGCCCCCGAACCGTCCTGGCGCTCCAGAAGGCGGTCCGAAGCGGCCTGCGTTCGGACTGGGACGCCTATCGAGCCGTCGTCCAGCAGGACAGGGAGCCGCTCGAGATCCGCGACCTGCTCGACTTCCATCCGGCCGCGGTGCCCGGCCCGATCGACGAGGTCGAGTCGATCGACCGGATCATGCGCCGCTTCACGACCGCGGCCATGTCGCACGGCGCCCTCTCGAAGGAGGCTCACGAGACGCTCGCCGAGGCGATGAACTACATCGGAGGCCTCTCGAACAGCGGCGAGGGAGGTGAGGACCCCGCCCGGTACGGCACGCCGCGCAATTCGCCCATCAAGCAGGTCGCCAGCGGGCGATTCGGCGTCACACCCGGATACCTGGCGTCTGCCGAGGAGTTCCAGATCAAGATGGCTCAGGGCTCCAAACCCGGCGAAGGTGGCCAACTCCCGGGCCACAAGGTCTCCGGAGAGATCGCCACGCTGCGTCACACGGAGCCGGGTGTCACCCTCATCTCACCCCCTCCCCACCACGACATCTACTCGATCGAGGACCTCGCCCAGCTCATCCACGACCTGAAGGCGTTCAAGCCGCTGGCGAGGGTGTCGGTGAAGCTGGTGTCGGGCCCGGGCGTCGGCACGATCGCGGTCGGCGTCGCCAAGGCGCTCGCAGACGTCGTGCTGATCTCGGGAAACTCGGGCGGAACCGGCGCATCGCCTCTCGTTTCGATCAAGCACGCCGGCTCTCCGTGGGAGCTCGGCTTGGCCGAGGCACACCAGGCGCTCGTGGGCGACGGCCTGAGGCACACGATGACCGTCGAGACGGACGGGGGCATGCGCACCGGCCGCGACGTGGTCATGGCGGCGCTGCTCGGTGCCGACCGGTACGGCTTCGGAACCGTGGCGCTGCTCGCCCTCGGCTGCAAGATGGTCAGGCAGTGTCACGAGAACACGTGCCCGGTCGGGATCACCACCCAGCGCGAGGATCTCCGGGCAAAATACGCCGGCTCGGTCGAGCAACTCGTCGTGCTCTTCAGGAACATCGCAGAAGACGTCCGCGAGCACCTGGCGATGCTCGGCGTCCACACCCTCGACGAGGTGATCGGGAGAGCGGATCTGCTGACTGCCCGGGTGTCGGGCGACCCGATCGCCGCGCAGTTCCTGTCGCTCATGGCGCGCCCGGAGGCCTTGCTCGACAACCGTTTCGGCACGAACCGGAGCTTCAGGACCGTGGCGAGGAGCCGGGTGGGGGAGCAGCTGGCGCTCGAGGGGAGGCGGGTCATCTCGACCGGAGCCTCCCTCGAACTGGCGTACCCGGTGCGCAACACGGACCGCGCCGTCGGCACCAGGCTCTCGGGTGAGATCGCAGAGGTGCACGGCGACGACGGCCTCCCGGATGGAACGATCAACGTTCGTCTCAGCGGCACCGCGGGTCAGAGCTTCGGGGCGTTCCTCTCCACCGGTGTGGCGCTGCGCCTCGTCGGGATCGCCAACGACTACGTCGGCAAGGGCATGGGAGGAGGCCTCATCTCGATCAGGCCGGAGGCCGGCGAGCCGGGGGCGGCGGCCCACGGAGCAGGGAACGCCTGCCTCTACGGGGCGACGGGCGGTGCCCTCTACGTGGCCGGCACGGTCGGCCAGCGCTTCGCGGTTCGCAACTCGGGGGCGACCGCCGTCATCGAGGGTGCCAGCGACCACTGTTGCGAGTACATGACGGGCGGTCGCGTCGCCGTCATCGGTCCGGTGGGCCGCAATGTGGCGGCCGGCATGACCGGGGGCGTCCTCTACGTGTGGGATCCGGAGGCCAAGCCGCACTTCGCCGAGTCCGCCCCCACGGCCGCACGGCTCGAGGACGGGGACGCCACCGAGGTCAGACAGATGCTGCACGACCACATCGCCGAGACGAGGAGTCGGGTCGCCGAGCGCATCGTCGACCGCTGGGACGAAGCCCGGCACGAGTTCTGGGTGTTGAGAGCGAACACGCCGATCGCCGACGACCAGCCCGTCCTCGACGCTGCGGTGGGCTGACGCAGCGTCTGGCCTGGCCTGCGGGGGGTCTGCGGGAACGGAACCGGTCCGTCGGCGCCTTCGTATCACTATGGAGGGCTCGCCGGGGCGGAGCCGGTCTTCCCCGCACTCCCACAATCCGCCCCGGCGAGTCACATCACGCCCGAGCCGTTACTCTTGGAGGATGCCAGGCAGACCTCCGGCTACCACCCGCGACGCCCTGTTCGATGCGGCTCTCGCCCGTTTCGAGGAGACGGGGGTCCAGGCGACGTCGCACGCCGACATCGCTGCCGAGGCGGGCATCGGACGCACCACCTTCTACGAGTACTTCGGGAGCATCGAGGACCTCATCGTGCAGCTCGTGGAGACGCGCCTGCCGGATCTCGTCTCGGACATCCTGACCGACGTCGACGACGGGTTGCCGCCGAGCGCTCGCTTGGCGGAGCTGGCGACCCGCATGATCGCCTTCGTCGGCACCGACCCGATCGGCCTCGTGCTCCACACCGAGGTGGCACGGCTGTCCGACCACGCCCAACGCCGGATCCAGGATTCCCACGCAGACCTCTCGCGAGCGTTCCGCGACGTGTACGGCGACGGGGTGGCAGCAGGTGTGTTCCGGGAGCTGCCGGGACGGCTGGCCGGGATGCTCATCTACGAGGTGATCATGACTGCCGCCCGCGAGCTCAAGGCGAGCCCCGATCCGAAGCAGCGCGTGCACGAGGTGTCGGACGCCGCCACCGAGTTCCTGCTGCGAGGCCTTCACCTCGGCTGAGGCCGAGGCCTTCACCTCGGCTGAGGCCGAGGCTCTGTGCGTGGCCCCGGGGTGTTGCTACTATGGCGATAGTAGAAATTGCCGCGGACGCCTATCCGGCAAGTTGGAGTGATCCTCGATGGCAACCGTTGATGTCGACCTCGGCAAGTACCAGCTCGGCTGGTCCGACAAGCAGGACGACTACGTGTTCAAGCCGAAGAAGGGCTTGAACGAGGAGATCATCCGCGAGATGTCCCGCATCAAGGACGAGCCGCAGTGGATGCTCGAGTTCAGGCTCAAGGCCTATCAGCGGTTCCTTCGCAAGCCGGTACCCACCTGGGGAGGCGGCGGGCACCTCGACGAGATCGACTTCGACGACATCTACTACTACATCAAGCCGATGACCGGCCAGGCGAAGGACTGGGACATGGTTCCCGAGTCCATCAAGGAGACGTACGAGAAGCTCGGCATACCTCAGGCCGAGCGCAAGTACCTCGCCGGCGTGACGGCGCAGTATGAGTGCCTGCGCGGTGACGTGAGGGTGTACACGACCGCACGAGGGCTCGTCCCGATCAAGGACGTCACGCCGGGTGACCAGGTCTTCTCGCTCGACGAGAGCACAGGAGAGTTGACCGTCGCTCCCGTCAAGCACTCGGCGCAGACCGACGTCCGCCAGACCTACCGAGTCACGATCGGGTCCCGCTTCGAGCGGGTGATCCACGCAACGGACAACCATCCGCTCCTCGTCCTCGCCGAGGCACGGAGGCCGGGGGCGCCTCGGGCCCGGCACACGGAGTGGAAGACCGTCGGCGAGCTGTCGGTCGGGGACCTCGTCGCAGTGGCCCGGGATCTGCCGGACTTCGGCGAGTCCCACGCCCTGATGCCGCACCGAGAGAGCACGGCGGCGTTCCCGTCCGAGACGAGCCGCGACCTCATGTGGCTGCTCGGGCTCTGGTACGGCAGCGGCCACACCGCAGCGGACCATCCCACCCACCTCGTCGAGTTCATGATCCCCGAGGCGCAGGGCGTGCTGCGCGCCCAAGCCCTACGCGTCATCGAGTCGCTCTTCGACGGCGGGGCCACGACGACGGACTCCGCCCGGATCGCGGTCGACTCCGAGGCGTTGGTCGAATGGCTGGAGATCAACGGGATCAACGGCGATGTGCTCACCAAGCGCCTCCCGGTGTGGGTGTATGGACTCCCGGCCGGTGAGCGGCTCGCCTTCCTGGGAGGTTGCATCGACGCAGGCGGCCAGGTCGAGGCGGCTGACCGCACCTCGTCGGAGTCACTGCTGGATGACGTGGCCGAGCTCGCACTCCTGTGCGGGTTGAGGATGGCAGGTCCGTGGCGCTTCGAGCACCCGACCGTGAGCCTCGCCGCCCACGAGACCAAGACGCTCGGCTTCGCCAGGGTGGTCGCGGTCGAGGAGGCGGATGTCGCTCCTGTGTACGACATCGAGATCGACGGCCCGCACAACTTCATCGCCGAGGGCATCGTCGTGCACAACAGCGAGGTCGTGTACCACCGCAACCGGGAGGACCTCGAAGGCCTCGGCGTGTTGTTCATGGACACGGACACGGCCCTGCGCGAGCACCCCGACATCGTCAAGCAGTACTTCGGGACGATCATCCCCCCGAACGACAACAAGTTCGCCGCCCTCAACTCGGCGGTCTGGTCCGGCGGCTCGTTCATCTACGTGCCGCCGGGGGTCCACGTCGACCAGCCGCTGCAGGCCTACTTCAGGATCAACGCGGAGAACATGGGCCAGTTCGAGCGGACCCTGATCATCGTCGACGAGGGCGCTTACTGCCACTACGTCGAGGGCTGCTCCGCCCCGGTCTACTCGAGCGACTCGCTCCACTCGGCGGTCGTCGAGATCGTCGTGAAAGAGGGCGGCCGCTGCCGCTACACGACGATCCAGAACTGGTCGAACAACGTCTACAACCTGGTGACGAAGCGGGCGGCGGCGTACAAGAACGCCACGATGGAATGGATCGACGGCAACCTCGGCTCCAAGCTGACCATGAAATACCCTGCGGTGTGGCTCATGGAAGAGGGCGCCCATGGTGAGGTGCTCTCGATCGCCTTCGCAGGCAAGGGGCAGCACCTGGACGCCGGCGCCAAGATCGTCCACGCCGCCCCGAACACGACGTCGTTGATCACCTCGAAGTCGATCTCGAAGGACGGTGGACGCGGCGGGTACCGCGGCCTGGTGCGGGTCGAGAGCGGCGCCGAGAACGCCCGGAGCTTCGTGCGATGTGATGCGCTGATCCTCGACGAGGACTCGCGGTCCGACACCTACCCGTACATGGAGATCGAGGAGTCCAACACGCAAATCGGCCACGAGGCCACCGTCTCGAAGGTCGGCGACGAGCAGCTCTTCTACCTGATGAGTCGCGGGCTCACCGAGGCGGAGGCCACCGCGATGATCGTCGCCGGGTTCATCGAGCCGATCGTCAAGGAGCTCCCGATGGAGTACGCGGTCGAGCTCAACCGGCTCATCGAGCTTCAGATGGAGGGCTCGGTCGGCTGACCGGCGGTGCGCGCGCCCCCGAATCTGTCACACCCGACGCGTATGGTTCGCGCCAATCGCCCGGTTCGATGTCAAGGAGGCGCTGCAGTGTCAGACAACTATCCCCACGGGCTCTTCACGTGGGTCGACCTCGCCACGCCGGATCCCCAGGCTGCCAAGTCCTTCTACTCGTCCGTCTTCGAATGGACGGGTGAGGACCAGGTCGACGAGAACGGCGACTACATCTACACCCTCCTCTACCGGGACGGCCTGAACGTCGCAGGGCTCGGCGGGCTGCAAGCCGAGGGGATGCCGTCTGCGTGGAGCTCTTACGTCGGCGTCGACGACGTCGACGCCGTTGTCGGCTTGGTGGCACCGGCTGGTGGACAGGTGATCATGCCGCCGATGGACGTGATGGACACGGGTCGCATGGCGATCGTCGTCGATCCGACAGGTGCCGTCCTCGGTCTGTGGCAGCCGGGCACCCACAAGGGCGCCGAGCTGTTCGGCGCCCACGGCGCCTTTTCCTGGAACGAGCTGGCGACGCGAGACGTCGAGGCGGCGAAGGCGTTCTACGGCGCCATCCTGCCGTGGCGGTTCGAGCAACAGGGTGACTCGGACTACTGGCTCATCGCGATGGACACCAAGGTCACCGGCCAAGGGCTCGCCGACGACCAGTTCAACGGCGGCATCATGCCGATCGCGGCGGACGCTGCACAGCAGGTGCCTGCGCACTGGGCCGTGTACTTCACCGTCGACAGCGCAGACGAGGCGGTCGCCGCCGCCCAGGCGGCCGGAGGCACCATCTTGCGCGATCCGTTCGCGACCGAGTTCGGGAAGATCGCCGCAGTCTCGGACCCGTTCGGCGCATCATTCATGGTGATCGACCCATCACAGGCGGCCGCCGGCTGAGCGACGTCGGGGGCAGCGTGAACGCGGATTGGGGGCCCCCGTCGGGGCCCCCAATCCAATGATGCTTCGCGTCGTCCGGTCAGATTGCGGGCTGGCTGGGCACGTCCACGAATGACTCCGGGATCGTGTCCGGGACGGCCCACGAGATCTTCTTGTCCTTGCTCGCCCACACCAGGCCGCCGCCCGTCACCATCGCCATGAGTCCGACTCCTGCGAGGATGGCTGCGAGCGTCAGGCCTATCTGGAGGGCCGTATGGGTCACCGTGCCGACGCCGAGCTCTGCGATGAGGCCATGCGCCGTGCCGGTCCACGCCTGCTCGCGGGCGATGCCGTCGAGTGGGTGGCTCCTGTCGAACCCCGTCCAGTAGCGGCCGTCGACCGGAACGTCGTACGTCCCTGCCTCGAAGACCTCACCGTTGTACTCGACGTCCTCGGGGAGGACGACGGTCTGCGTGCCGTTGAGCGTGTGGTATGAGATCGTGGCCATCTGGTACATGTACTCGGTTGCGGTGTTGACCAGGGGGTCGGCGGGGTCGAAGTCGGCCTCGACAACCGGGTACTGCCAGTCCTCTGTGAGCAGAGCCATGATGGCGTCGGCACCCTCGGTCGTGCCACGGTCGGTGAGCTGGCCGTCCTCCGTGTACGCCAGGGTGACGTTCTGCTGCTCACTGAAAGCCTGCAACGTGCCGTACCCATCCTGGACCTTGGCGAAGGCGACGCCACCGGCGACCACGAAGACGACGCCGATGATCAAGAGCACGATTCCGAGCATTCGAATCCTGCGTGACATCTCTGGGGCTCCTCTCTCGGTTTGTGAACCCTGTCACAAGCAATCTTCGGGTCTGGCCGACGGCGCACATAGGGCCATTGGTCCTCTCGCCGACGGTGGCGCCGCTCCCGACCGGGTTACGCTCGTCTGATGCGCATCGTCGTTGCAGACTGCACCGTGGAGTACGAGGGGCGACTGAGCGCATTCCTTCCGCGCGCCACTCGACTCGTGATGATCAAGGCGGACGGGTGCGTCGCGGTGCACGCCGACGGCGGGGCGTACAAGCCCCTGAACTGGATGAACGCTCCGAACCACATCGTCGAAGAGGATGGGCGCTGGACCGTCACGAATCCCAAGGGAGAGCGCCTCGTCATCCGCTTCGACGTCGTGCACTTCGACACGTCGGTCGAGATGGGTGACGACCCGGGGCTCACGAAGGACGGTGTCGAGGCCGAGTTGCAGCGGCTCCTCGCTGACCGGGTCCATCTGCTGGGAGACGGCATGGAGCTGATTCGACGCGAGTACCCGACCCCGATCGGCCCGGTGGATCTGCTGTGCCGGGACGGGAGCGGCATCGTTGCCGTGGAGATCAAACGCCGTGGCGAGATCGAAGGCGTCGAGCAGCTGACCCGCTACGTCGAGTTCCTCGGGCGGGACCGGCGGTTGGCCCCCGTCCGGGGACTCTTCGTCGCCCAGCAGGTGAAGCCACAGGCGCGCACCCTCTCCGAGGATCGCGGCATCGAGTGGCGCGAGGTCGACTACGAGGCGCTCAAGGGCATCGACTCGCCCGCGCTGCGCCTGTTCTGACTCCGCTCCGTTGCCGAGCAGTGCCGATAAGGTCATGTCGTGGACGGTGACGGTGACCTCAGATCTGTCGCCTTCGACAACACACGATTTCGGGATCTCGGTTAGGTGAGGGGGCCGCGGGTCGGTTTGGTGTTGGCGGCGATGGTCGTCGCCTCATCCGCCTGCGCCTCCCCCAGTGGATCCTCGACATCGGATGAACTGCAGACCCCTGCCGTGTCGAATTCTGGGCAGGTTGACCGCAGCGACCTTGGCGATGAGTTGGGTGGGTGCCTCGAGGATGACGACGAGCCAGGTGTGATCCAGGAGCCTCGTATCAGCGTGCTCGACTATGCCGAGAGGTCGAGTCTGTCGCTGGTGCTGCTCGACGGGTCATCGCTTCGCAGCGCCGTAGAGCATGACGTGCAGATGTTCAACGATGACGAGTGGGTCGGATTCCTCACCGTCGATCTCGGAGCTGAGTTGCTCGTTGGTGCCATTCCTGACGTTTTGTACGTACCGCGCACTCGACTTTCGAGGGTTCTCGACGTCGTCGAAGATCTCGACATTGTCGTTACGGTGAACGAGTACGCATCGTCGACTGGGGTACTTGGCGTGATCGAGTTGGATGATCGGATCGTCTTCGAGGGAGATTGCGCCGAGGTCGATACGGACAACGTCGCCCGGTTTCGTGCCGAACGTGTCGATCTGGGATCGGCCCGCGAGTTCATGGGCACACTGTTCGGCGGTGACCCGATACTGCGCGACGCCTTTGGCGAGTGGCTGCGAGGCTCGGGTCCGATCGCGTGGAGCGACCGCGAGCCTATGGAACGCGTGCTCCACGTGGGCGACACCCCGGCCGAGGTTCTCGACGACTTGCGAACTCTGTGGGTGTCGTGGACCACGGGAGCCGGTTGGGACGGTCTCGGTGCCGTGGGCTACTGCACCTTCGTTCCGGAGTTCGGATGGAACGACTGCATGCTGGCAGATAGGGCCTTGGCCGAGGAGGACCTTTCAGTGTTCGTGGATGACCAGGCCCTCGAAGTGTGGCTACTGCGTGACGACTTGAGCCTCGCCGAGCCGATCGCGTTCCTCGGAACGATCGGATCCGACGTGCTCGACGATGTCATCGACGCAGAGGCTCAACAACTCAGCCTCTACTTGGTGGAGGTTGACGGTCTCGACGACGTTCTGGCGCGTCAGGGCCGCCTGGTCACTGCCACGGCCACATCCAGATAGGAGATCCTCCGGGGCTTCATCGTCTGCTGATAACGCCTGCAGATGCACTGAGAGAATGGCAACTGCCGAGAGACGCTCGGGCGCCGAATCTCTTGGATCACAGCTTCGCTGGGTTTGCATGCCCGCCGTGGTGATCGAGGGCCGTCTCTCTCAACCGGGTCTCTCTCCGCAAGCAGCTTTCAGCCACCGGTCCGCCGTCTTCATTTGGGCTGGGATCGGCGGCGATTCCGCGCCCGATGTGGCCGAGCCGATAAAGTCGCGGTCTCTGAACGCCGAAGGTCAACTCGACACGTCGCACGCTGGAGGATGATTGATGCGGCCGGGAGAGGACACTCCGCGCAACGCCGGCTGGGCTGAGCCGCTCCGTCTATTTCTCGTGGCCTTGGCATTGCTGGCAGTTGTCGGCGTATCCCTCGCGGCCCTGGGCGGCGAACGCGGGACCGAAGCGCCCGAATCGCCAGCAACAACGATCGACGAAGAGGATCTGCCCTGTCTCAACACCACGAACCCGACGGCTGAATACGACTTGCTTGGGTGCGATCTGTAGGCTACGAGCAGTCGGATGTGATGCACCAGTCGAGGTCGAGGCGAATCGCCGCCTTGTTCGCCTCGACCGATGTTCTGGTGGTGCGTCGTTCGATTGGTGACCTCGGCTCTGGACCGCCGGGTGGCCGACGCCGCAGACCGGGGACGGCCATACAAGCGCGGTCTCCCGCTCGGCGGGGGACCGGCGAGCGGTCGCCCTGCGACCCGAGCCGAAGGGGGCACCTGGCCGCCACACTGCCCGGCCCCCTCGACTCGGCCTGCGGCGCTCGTCGATCCCCCGGAAACCGGGGGATTGCGTAGAAGCCTGCCAACCGTACGGACGGGCCACACACGCTGTCTCCCGCTCGGCGGGGGACCGGCGAGCGGTCGCCCTGCGACCCGAGCCGAGGGGGCACCTGGCAGACCGGACCTCCGAGTAGCCGACGCCGCAAACCGGGACAGCCGCGACCCGTGGTCATCAATCCCGCCACAGACCACTAGGGGTTCTGATCCAGCCGTCGCGAGCGCCAGATGCTCACGAGGTGGAGCACGACGACGACGGAGGTGATGCTCAGCATGGTCACGGCGAGCGCCCGGCCGAACCGCATCGACTCGGCGATCTCGTCTGCGATGGCGGCGGCCAGGATCAGCAGGGTCGCCTCGGCGGCGTGAGTGACCATGTGGATCGGCGCCAGGCGGGCCATGGAGCGCACCCTGGCGAGGCCGGATCCGGTGATCTCGTCCGCCTCGGCGGGGGCCGGGCCGAAGCCGGAGCGCAGCCGCGACGCCGGCACCAGGTCGGTCTCGGCCTTCTCGAGCAGCACTCCAATGGCGGCAGCCATCCCGACGATGACCCAGGTCTCGTCGCCACCCGACGCCCGGATCCCGACGGCGACCATGAGCCCGCCCTCGACGAGGTAGTGGCCGAGCCGGTCGAGGTAGACGCCGCGGGCGCCGGTGGTGGCGTTGAAGCGGGCCACCTCGCCGTCGACGCAATCGAGCAGCAGGTAGAGCTGGATGGCGATGAGGGCGGCCACGGCAGGGGCGACCCCGGGCAGCGTCGCCACCGCCACGCCGGCGATCCCGACCCCGATCATGATGACCGTGACCGAGTTGGCGCTGAGGCCGGCTCGCAGCGCCAGCCAGGTGAAGAACGGCGAGATGCGCCTCATGTAGAGGGTGCCCGTCCAGTGCTCCTCCGAGCGGCGCGCCAGCACCTCGGCCGGCTGGCCAACCGCCCTCACCTCGGCGACGGTTGGTCGCCTACCCGCCTCATCTACCGCCATTCAACCCTGCTCCGCCTCGGCTTCGGCTTCGTCCTGCGCCTTCCAATGATCCTTGTATGCCTCGATGACCGCCGCCGGCTCACCGTCCATCCGCTTCTCGCCCTTCTCCAGCCAGATGACCCGGTTGCAGCTCCCCCTGATCTCCCCGAGCTTGTGCGAGACGAGCACCACCGTCCCGGCATCTTGAGCCATCGAGCGGAGGCGTTTCAGGGAGCGCCGCTTGAACGAGGCGTCGCCGACTGCGAGTGCCTCGTCGACGAGCAGCAACTCGGGTCTGACGATGGTCGAAACCGAGAACAGCAGACGGGCGCGCATGCCCGATGAGTACGTCTGCATCGGCAGGTCGATGAACTCGCCGAGGCCGGCGAACCGGACGATGTCGTCGAAGCGGTCGCGCAGGGTCATCTTGTCGAGGCCGAGGGCCAGGCCGCCGATGATGATGTTCCGCCTCCCCGACAGCTTCGGCTGCAGCACGGCGCCCACCCCGAGCAGGGTCGGTATCGACCTGGCGTAGATCGAGCCCGACTCGAGAGGGATCAGCCCGGCGATGGCTCGCAGCAGGGTGCTCTTGCCCGAGCCGTTCGATCCGATGATCCCGAGGATGTCCCCCGCCGCGAGGTCGAAGGACACGCCCTCGACGGCGTGGATCTCCCTGCTGCGCTGCGCCCTGCCGAGCAGCGAGTCCCGCAGCGATCGCTTGGTGTCCGCCGACGGCCGGTAGACGACGCTGGCGTCGCGCACCGACAGCGTGATCGGCCGCTCACCGGTACCGGGCAGGTCAGTTCCTGCCATACGTCGACTCTCCGGCCTTGAAGAGCAGGAATCCGCCGATCAGGGCGACGATCGACCACGAGACGGCCGAAATCCAGATCTCGGGCGGTGCGTCGACCTCGGCGAGGATCGACGACTTGGCGAGCGTGATGAGCGAGTACCACGGATTGAACGGGAACAGCCTGGCGACGTTGAGCACCCACTGCGGGGTGTCCGGTTCAGCGGTGAACCGATCGATGCTGTACAAGATGCCCGAGAGGTAGAACGTGAGCCTGAAGAAGATGGGGAGGATGTTCTGGATGTCCCGGAACGTCTCGTTGAGGCGGGCGGTGATGAAGGCGATCCCCATCGTGAACATCACGAGGAGGGCGACGTACGGGATGAAGAGCAGCCACCGCGCCTCGATCGCCTCGCCGGTGAGGATCGTGATGACGATGGCCACGCCCAGGGCGGGGACGAGTGCCAGGGTCTCGGCGGTCACGGCCGAGATCGGAAGGACGGCGCGCGGGAACCGGATCGACTTGATGAGGCCCTCGTTCGTCGTGAGCGACTTGGCGCCGGCGATGGCGCACTGCTGGGAGTACCGGAAGAGGAAGACACCGATCGTCAGGTATCCGAGGAAGTTCTGCAGCCCGCGGTCGACACCCAGGATCTCGCCGAAGACGAGGAAGTAGACCCCCACCTGGAGCAGCGGGCTCACGAGGTACCACACGTTGCCGAGCAGCGTGTTCATGTTCCTGGCCCGCAGGTCGGCCCTCGGGACCTCGGCCATGAAGTTCCTCAGGCGCCACAGGTCGGCGAGGTACTCGGGCACGGTGCGCGACGCGCTCACGTCGATCAGCCCGTCGAGGGCTGTGGTGGAGGATTGCTTGGCCAAGGAAGTCTCCATAGCAGCGAGGCCGGAGCGACCGCCGAGAAACCTGGCATTCCCGGCGAGTGGACGGCTGATGCTAACGCCGGTAGCGAGTCACGCCCATCACCCTTTCGGCCGGCCGTCCTCCGGCAGGGTGATCGGCGTCAAGACATCTCGAAGGAGCTTCGTTCCCTCCAGGGTCGAATACGTGTCCCGCGGGAACTCGGGCAGGTAGCGCGTGAAGAGCGCCTCGTTCTCGTCTCGGTAGCGCGTCAGCATCGCCAAGCGCTCCTCGTCGGTGAGCAGCTCGGCGGGCGGGTACTCCCCGGGCGGGAAGAGGTCTGTGAGGAACTTGCGGACCTTGTTCGGCTGGTCGGGCGCCGAGAGAAGGGGATTGAGCGCCAAGGCCGCCTCCCAGGCCGGCTGGGTGTACGACGGGTTGGTGGTGGCGAGGGTCTTGGGCTCGAGCTCGTACACCAGCTCTCCCAGGCCGAGCTCGTCGAGGAAGTCGGCGGTGAAGGCAGCCGCCCCGGCCTGAATCGTCTCGAACGGCCGAACTCGCAACGACTGGACACTCGGAGCCGCCCCCACGAGCGCCAGCAGTTGGGTGTAGCGAACCCGATCGTCGCGGCAGACCTTGTCGCGGAAGTGCTCCCAGCGTGTCTGGTATCCGAGGTGCATCCGCTGCATGTACAGCGACTCGAGCAGCCTGTCCTGGCGCCGGACGTAGACGATCACCCGGGTGCGCTCCGGCTTGATCACCGACACCAGTTCGGCGATGCTCTCGCCTGCCCGCGGCCAGAAGGGGTCCCCGTAGTCGGGGGAGAGCCGCCCCGAGATCGATTCGTTCGAGATGAGCAACGTCCGACCCCCGCGAGCCACCTTCTTCCTCGCAGCCTCCACTGCGCCGGCGAGCTCGTCGGAGAACTTCTCCTTCGAGTATGCCGACCTGTCGTACGCCGCCCATGCCCGATAGTCGCCCATGGCGAGGAACGCCTTGCGGTCGATGTAGGCGATGCCGTGGTCGCGCAGCGGCTGGCGCAGGGCGCGCAGCGACTTCTGGATGAGCGACGAGCCCGTCTTCGGGACGCCGATGTGGAGGATGAGCTGATCGACGGAAGCCATATGGGTGACCGCGGTCCTGGTGCTGGGAGCCGCAGGGTACCAGTGGGCCGCCGGCGATCCGCGGGCCTTCACGGGAGTTCAGCGGTCGGGTTCCTATCATCCCCGGGTCGACGACCCAGGCGAGAGGTTGCCGTGAAACCGACCGAGCGCAGGCCGCGAGCAGGCCCGTTGAGGCGCATCGCAGCCGTGGCCGCAGCCGGCGGCGGAGTCGGCCTGCTCTTCGTCGTGCTGCTCGTTGTCGGCTCCGAGCGAGCCGCCGCCGCCGTGTTGCTGCTCGTACCGGTGGCGGTGCTGGCGCTGGCCCGGGGAGGCGGCGGCTACATCGATCGCCACGTCGGGAGGCGGGCCTTGGCACACGGCCTCATCTCGGTGTGGGCCAGCGGGATGGCGGCGATCGTGGCTCCGTTCGAACGGGCTGCGCCGCCCCGGCTGGCGGCCGGGGTTGCCGCGCTAGCCGTCGTCGTCCTCGGCGTCGAGAACGTCGTCTGGGCGCGCTACCCGAGAGAGTTGGCGGCTGCCGGCTTCGGCGGCGACGTCGACGAGCGCCGGCGCAGCTCCGGGGCCGCTCTGGTCGTCTCGTGCGTCGCGGCGCAGCTCGCCGTGACGTCTCTGGTCGTCGCCGGCGCCACGGAGGAGGCGGTGACGGTGGGTTTCGGCGTCGTCGCGGCGGTGTACGCCGCCTGGGCCGTGGTGGTGATGGGGGCGGCAGTGACCCGGCTGCGTCACGGAGCCGCCGCCATGCGGCCCGTCATCGGTGCCGCGGTCGTCGAACACGCACCCGTGATCCTCGTCCACTTCAGCGGGGCGCTGCGGACCATGTACCAGCTCGATCAGTGGATTCCCCACCTGCAGGCGGCCGGACGTCCGATGTTGCTCGTCGTCAGGGAGGAGTCGACGTTCGAGGTGGTCGCAGGCCGCTGGGACGTGCCGGTGGTGTTCGTCGGCGACTTTCCCGACCTCGATCTCGTCGTCCCTCCCTCGGCAAGGCTGGCGGTGTACGTGAACACGGCCACGAAGAACAACCAACTCGTTCGCTTCACCTCGCTCACCCACGTCCAGCTGCACCATGGCGACAGCGACAAGCCACCCTCGTCCAGCAAGACGATGCGTCTCTACGACCATCACATCGTGGCCGGGGCGGCGGCCTACGAACGGCTCATCGGAGCAGGGATCGTCGACGGCCCCGACTCGGTGTCGATCGTCGGGAGGCCGCAAACGGACTCGATCCGACGCCGGCCGATCGCCGAGGGCCGCCCCTGCATCCTGTACGCGCCGACGTGGGAGGGGTACCACGTCGACACGGCGCTGTCCTCACTTCCGCTCTCCGGCTACGAGCTCGTGCGGTCCATCCCCGCCCACGTCGACCTCCTCGTCCGCCCTCATCCGCTCACCGGGACGGTCGACGGAAGGCTGGCCGGGGTGGTGGCGGCGATCCGGGATGCCGTCGCGGAGCGCGGTGGCGAGTTCATCGAGCCGGGCGAGGAGTCGCTCGTCGACTCGATCAACCGCGCCGACGTCCTCGTCACCGACATCTCGAGCGTGCTCGTCGATTTTCTGGCGACCGAACGGCCCGCCGTGGTGATCGATGTGCCCGGTCTCGGCGAGGACGCCTTCCGGGCGAGGTACCCGTCGGCGGCCTGGGCAGCGGTCGTCGGGGCCGACCTCGCCGGGCTGGAGGCGGTGCTCTCCGACGCCCTCGGCGCAGACACCCGCCGCCCGTTGCGGGCGGCGGCGAGGGCCGAGTTCCTCGCTCACGTCGGCAGAGCCGGGGAGCGGTTCGCCGGGGCGATCCGCGAGCTCATCTCCCGTTCTGAGGTTCAGGCCGAGCTCGTCGAGCCGTAGAGGTCGTCCAGGGCGCGGTTGAACAGGTCGAGGGGATCCTCGTCCTGGCCGCCGATGAAGTAGGTGCGCGCCTGCTCCCGCTTCGGGCGCAGCGGGTCGTGGAGCAGGGCGCTCCTGAGGACCTGCGCCGTGGCGGGAGAGTCCGGGTCGATGACGTATGCGGCCGCCGTCGTCGGGAACTCGTCGTGAAGAGCCTCGGGCGTGAGCCCGCGCGGGTTCGTGACGGCGCAGGGGCGGTCCCACCCCAAGAAATCGGAGACCACGCTCGAGACGTCGGTCACGAGCAGGTCGGCGAAGTCGAACCACTCGTACAGGTGGACCCTGGGGTGACCTGACGTCGGTGGGTGGAACGTCGCATCGGCAGCCAGCAGGGCGCGGATCTCGCCCACCACGGCTCCGAGCTCCCCCTGCCGGTGTCCGGTGAGCGGGTGCGGCTTGAAGATCACGCGAGTGCCGGGGAGCTCCCGCAGGATGGTCGTGACGAGGTCGACGCCGATCGTGGCGAGTGAGCTGTAGTCGGACTCGTCGAAGTATCCCTCCCAGGTCGGGGCGTAGAGGATCGTTGGCGGGGTCTCGTCCCGATCCCGGTCGGCGAGCTCGGCGCGCAGGGCGGCGAGCGGAGCGGCGGCACCGTCGGCATCCGTCTTCGCCGCCTCGTGCTCTATGGCCAGGGTGCGCACCCGCGGAGAGAGCGGCGGCCGTCCGATGACCACGAAGTGCTCCGGCGGGATGTCGACACCCGCCGAGGCGTATCGATCGATTGCTGCCTGTCCCGAGACCCACACCTGGTCGTACGACCTGGTGAACGGGCTGGCCGAACCTGTCTTGTCGGAGTCGCCGTGCCCTATGAAGACGTGGGAGAGCCTCGGGTCCCGCTGCAGGTGGATGTTGAGTGTCCCGTTGGCGGGGTAGAGGGCGATCCTGGTCGAAGGGGTCACGAGCTTCTCGACCATCGAGTCCGAGCGGGCGACGATTCCGGGAAGCGTGGTCGTGTCGACCCTGCGGACGTCGCGGTGGCGGTAGACGAGCGCCACCCGCCTGCCGCATGCCTCGAACGTTCGCAGCCAGACATCCACGGCGTAGGTCGAGCCGCGGTGACCGTTGAAGTAGCACAGCACCTCCGGATCGGTGGCGATGAACTCGGCGAGCACCTCGTCGTCGTGTGCCAGCTTGAGAACCGGACGCAGCCGGCGGCATTGCCAGGCGACCAGCACGGCGTAGCCGACGGCGACGGCGACGATCACGGTGCCTGCGACGATCACCGAATCGGCAGCGATCGGGCGCTCGGACGGCAGGGTCAGGAAGAATGCTGCGAAGCCGACCGCCATGTGCATCGGGAGCTCGGAGAGGTCCCTGCGCCTGGCGAGCAGCCTGGCCCGCTCGAGCCGCTCCGCCCCCGCCTGGATCGAGCCGAGTGGGCGAAGCACGCGGTCGGAGTCGAGGTACAAGGCCGGGGAGCGCATCACCCGCCCAACCAGGCCGATCCCGAGGGCGAAGACGCCGAACGCGACCACCAGGGCGTACGGCACTCGCCCGGAGGCGAGGGCAACGAAGAAGAGCAGCGTCCTCCAGTGGGCCCGCACGTCGAGGCCGCGACGCCAGTCGGACAGCCTGCGTCGCCGCCTGTTCTCGGGCAGGATGTCGCTGGCCTCAACGATGGCGGCGACGGCCATGGCGCCACCTGCGATCAGCGGCCGCCTGGCGAGCGAGGCCACGGCGAGCGAGGCATACACCCCGAAGAACACGTAGCTGACGCGCAGCCCTCTGATCCCCCAGAGCTCGCGGCGATGGCGGACGACGAGCCCGGCGGCTCTGCGGGCCCTCGCCAGCCTCGACGCCGTGATCGTGTTGGTGGCCGTCACGGTCGGATCGTCAGCGGCGCACGTCGATGACCTGGCCGGTCACCTCGCTCGCCAGGGTCTGGAGCGATGCCTCGGCGACTCGCCTCGCCGTGAGCAGCGTCTCGGGGTCCTCGTTGCCGAAGTTGCTGGTTCGCATCGGGGTGAGGGTGCGCTCGGGGTTCAAGCAGTTGATCCGCACGCCGAGGTCCGCCCACTCGTCTGCGAGCGCCTGTACCAGGTTGACGACGGCTGCCTTCGACGACGAGTAGATCGAGTAATGGGCCCTGCCCCTCGTGAACGAGCTCGACGTGAAGCACAACAGGTTGCCCCTGGAGGCCGTCAGGTACGGGAACGACGCCCGGGCGACGTTCACGGCGCCGAGGTAGTTGACGCGCAGGATCTGCTCGATCTCGTCGTCCGACTGCTGGCTGATCGCCTTGATCCGCAGCAGCCCTGCGGTGTTGACCACGTAGTCGATCTTCCCTGCGTCTGCGTGGATCTTCTCGAGGGCGGCTCGCACGTCTCCGATGTCCTCGACGTGGGTTCCGGTGGTCGACCGGCTGAGCAGGTGGCAATGGGCGCCGAGCTCCTCGGCGAGCGCGCCGATCTCGGCGCCGATCCCGTACGAGCCTCCGAACACGACGAGGTGCCTGCCCTGCATGCGGGAGGCGACCTCGTCGGCGTCGAACGCACCATGCTCGAGCATCTTGAGCTGAAAGAGCTTGTCGGCGAGGTACACGTCGATCGGATGGGTGATCTTGATGTTCGTCTCGGATCCCTCGACGACCCTGATCTCGGTATCCGGCAGGTAGTGGGCGACGACGCCGCAGTCGTCGGTCGCCGCGAAGGAAGGGTCGGCGGCGGCAGCCTCGTATGCCTTGCGGAGCGCCGGCAATCGGAACCCCTGGGGGGTCTGCCCGCGCCGCAGGCGTCCCCGCTCCGGGATCGCTTGGATCCTGACGTTGTCGACCTCGATGATCGTGTCGGCGGACGGGATGGCGACGTCGACGGCGTCCACCTCGTCGAGGGCAGCGATGCACTCGCGGATGATCCTGGCGTCGACGAACGGCCGAACCGCGTCGTGGAGGAGCAGCTTCCCGTCCGGTTGGTCGGCGAGGGCATCGAGGGCCGCTCTCGTCGAGTCGTTTCGGGTGACCCCCCCGGAGAGCACGCGGTCCACCTTCGTCGCCTTGGCAGCCGCCACGATGGCTCGCACCGACGGGATGAGGTCACCGCGGGTGACGATGATGATCTCGTCGACCTCTTCGATCGACTCGAAGGCGTCGATCGTGTGCTCGAGCACGCTCTTTCCGGCCACCCTGAGCAGTTGCTTGGGTGTGTCCGAGCCGAGACGGACGCCGCTGCCCGCGGCGAGGATGGCGGCAGTCACTCTCATGCTGAGGATTCCAGGGCTCGTCCAGGGTCGTCGAGACCGCCATGGTAGAGGGCCGGTCGTTCCGTGGGTGGCAACCGGAGGCCACCCGGTCACCACGCGGCGATGTGGGGTGCAGATCGCCATGGCGGTCACCACCTGTACAATCCCCTGCGACTCAGGAGGTCGGTTGGCTTCTCGCATTCCTCGAGTCGTTCTGCACGTCGGGATCCACAAGACGGGCACGACGACGCTCCAGGTGGCGCTGGCGGCGCTGCGCAGGCAGCTGCGCGCCAACGGCGTCGCCCTGATCACCATCGAGCAGATGAAGAAGCTCAGGCACGAGAGCGTCTGGGCAGCGCGTCGCACGGCCAATCGCCTCGAGGCGCCCCTCTTCCTCGAGGAGTTCCGGTCGCTCGTCGACTCCGAGATCGAGGCCGTCGAGAGGAAGTCCGGCGAGCCGGTGCGTCAAGTGCTCGTGAGCAACGAGCGGATGGTCGGGGCCCGGATGCCGTCCGAAGGGGACTATCCGGTGTTCCGTCCCCAGACCGAGGCAGCCATGGGCGAGATCATCGATGCCCTCGATCCCGGAGAGGTCCACGTCGCCCTGTACACCCGCCGCCAGGACCGGCTCATCGAGTCCTGCTATCTGTGGGAGGTCCAGAAGGGCCTGTCACACTCGATTCGCGAGCAGTTTCCGTTCATCGACGAGCCGGTCATGCGGTACTACGAGCTCGCCAACCGCATCGCCAAGGTCCGGCGCGTCGACTCGATGCGCGTCAGGCCCTTCGAGATCATCTCGGGCGGCTCGCTGGCCTACCTCGACGACTACCTGTCGAACGTGGGCCTCGACGGCAAGCTCGACTACTCGGAGTTCGCGAAGGATCCCTCCGCCAACAGGTCGTACTCGCAGAAGGCCCTCGACCTGGCGCGAGCGATGAACCCCCACCTCGACACGAAGGAAGAGCGTGACGCGGTGCGCCGCTTCCTGAAGAAGCAGTTCTCCACGGACGGCTACCCGGCGGCCAAGATCTTGAGCGATGCCGAACGCGAGAAGCTCGTCGCCTTGTACCGGGAGGACAACGAGCGCCTCTTCTCCACCTGGATGCCCGAGCTTCCGTACGACGCCTATTCGACTGTCGACGGCGTTGCCAAGCTCAAGTCGGTGCTTCCGAAGTTGGAGGCCCGTCCAGGCGCAACCGCGGTTGGGAAGAGCGCTTCCTGACGCTCGGCGTGGTCTGCCTGCTGCGGCGGGCCGGGTGGCCTGCCGGGGCGATCTCCTCGACCAGCTCTGCCACCGTCGAACCGAGGTGGGCCTCGGCGCTCCTCGGAGCCCGGACCCGCTGCGCGTAGCGCCGCCCATAATCGTCTGCGAGGTCGGGGCGTTCGCGCTCGACCCAGCCCATGACGTGCTCCTTGACCCCGGGCTTCAGGTGGAGGTACATGGGAGCGATGAACCGCGCCCCGGCGTCGACGGCGGCAGCGACCACGGCCGCCAGCTGGTCCCTGCGATCGCTCATTCCCGGGAGCACAGGTGCCATGAGCACGCCTGAAGGGATCCCCGCCTCGTTGAGTCGCGCCACCGCCTCGATCCGCTTGCGCGGGTGCGCCGTGCCCGGCTCGGTGGCCCGCCAAACCTCTTCGTCGACGGTGCCGACCGAGAAGTCGACTTTGACGTCCGCGTCCTTGGCCGCCTCGACGAGAAGGTCGATGTCGCGCAACACGAGCGGCGACTTCGTCAGGATCGAGAACGGGTTCTTCCTCTCGCCGAGGGCCTCGAGCACGCCGCGGGTCAGCCGGTACTTGCCCTCTGCCGCCTGGTACGGATCGGTGTTCGTCCCCATGGCGATCCCGCCACCGCCCCAGCGGCCCGGGTGCAGCTCGACTCGCGCCAGCTCGGGTGCGTTGACCTTGACGACGATCTTCGAGTCGAAGTCGGCGCCGATGCCGAGCCCGAGGTACTCGTGGGTCGGGCGAGCGAAGCAGTTGTGGCTGATGACGCCGTTTGCGACGAAGTCACCGGTCGTGGTCGTGAGGTCGTACATGGGGATCTCGAATCCAAGTGGCTCGATTGCAACGACCCGCCTCACCGCGTTCTTCACGGCTCGCCCGGTGAACGTCCTCTTGCGGGTCGTCGCCGGATCGACGGTGTGGAGGAAGCGGAGATGCTCCATCAGGCCCCCGCGGATGCGGACATACGTGACCCGCTTCTGGCGTTGGGCACCTGGGTCGCTGGCGGCGTCGAAGCCGAAGCGACGCAGCCCGCCGTGGATTCGGTCGATCAACTCGCCATCCGTGTTGGCGATCCGCAAGACGCCCTGGCTGTAGCTTCCCTCGGCATCGAATATCCCGGCGAGAAAGCCTCTGGACCAATCATCGTCGACGATATCCGGCCAGGCGATGATGTCACGGATCGCATCCACAGCGGATGCACGCGAGGTGCGGACGGCGTGCATCGCGCTTCGCGTCGCCGTTGCAGCGGAGAACTCGAAGCGTCGCGTCGTTACGCCGGCAGCTAGCAGGTATGCCTCGGCCCGATCGAGCGGCTCGGAATCGATCAGAGCGAGACGGAAGCGGTGTACGACCCGGTGTGCGCCGCCCGGTGCCGGGTACCTGTACGTCCCCAAGTGCCCGTCGCCTCGGATCATGCCGCACAGGTAGCCACGACGATATCCCTCGTTCTCCTTCGGGCGATCCGTCGCTCCGCCGGGGCCGATCAGCAGATTCGACGGCGTGAGATGCGCCCGGCGCGACGACCCCTGTTGAGCACCGGTTGCGAACTTCCAACCGCGGTCCGTGAGGAAGCGGTGATCGGGCCCGCAGATGAGCGAGGCTCCATCGTCGAGCGTGATGCGGTGGGCGCGGGCCGTGGTCGTCCAGTGGTCGAGCACGGTGCTCTCGACGTAGCGGCGATACCTACCTCGACGCTCCGTCCCCACGACGACGTCGCCGGTCCGCACGTCGCGTAGATCCGCAAGTCTGCCGTCCGCCGTGAGTACGGGCGTATCGCCGGACAGGCAGTAGACGCATGCATGACTGCATCCCCGGTACACGTTGATCGTGTAGCGGAAGGGAAGGGGCCCGGCCGGGACTTCGTTGATGAGCGTCTTGGCCCTCACCTCGAGGAACTCGAGGCCTCGGTATGCGCCCTTGCCCACCGTCCGCACGGGAACCTCGTCGAAGAGGGTCAGCTGCGGCGACGGCTGATCGGCCAGGCTCCAGCGCAGGTTGTCGGACATGCCGACGAGCGTAGTCGAACACGTGTTCGACGCAATCGAGACCCTAGAGGAGGCTCTCCAGGTCGTACATGCTCATCGGATGGCGCAACTTCGAGAGCGCCTTCGTCTCGATCTGCCTGACGCGTTCCCTCGTCATGCCGAGCGACTTGCCGACGTCGGAGAGCGTGCGCGGCATCTCCCCCGTGAGGCCGTAGCGGGACAAGATGATCTCGCGCTCCGTCGGGTCGAGCATCGCCAGCGCTTTCTGCAGCTCGGTGCGACGATCGTCTTCGAGCACCACCACGAAGGGGTCGACGGCCTGGTCGTCCTCCACGAAGTCGCCGAGTTGTGCGTCGCCGTCCTCGCCGACCGGGCGCTCCAGGGAGACGCAATCGCCCGGCGCGCTGAGGGCGATCACGATCTTGTCCTCGTCGAGGCCGCTGAGCTCCGAGATCTCCTCGACGGTCGGGCGCCGTCTGTAATGCTCCTGCAGCGACAGCTCGGTCTCCTGAACGGTGCGGACGACATCGACCATGTGCACCGGCAGCCGGATCGTTCTGCCGTGGTTGCCGAGGCCTCGCGAGATCGCTTGCCTGATCCACCAGGTGGCGTACGTCGAGAACTTGAAGCCCTTGCGCCAGTCGAACTTCTCGACCGCCCTTATCAGCCCGAGATTCCCCTCCTGGATGAGGTCGAGGAGGTCGAGGCCGCGACCGGTGTACCGCTTGGCGATGGAGATCACGAGACGCAGGTTCGACCGGATGAACTCGGCTTTGGCATCCTCGGCGGCGCGCACCTCGCGGCGCAGGGCGCTTCTCTCCACTCCGTCGAGGACGGGTTCCGAGGCCAGTCTGATCTCGGCTCTGCGGCCGATCTCGATCGCTCGAGCCAGGCGAACTTCGTCCTCGGCCGTGAGCAGGGTGTGCTCCGACACTTCCTCGAGGTAGATGCCGACTGCGTCGGCAGCCGCCACATCGCGGGCCTTCTTGGCCACGCCCCCCTCCTTCTCCGGGCTCCGACGCCAGACGAGCGCCATCGGGAAGCCTGGAAGGGCAACGTATCACGGGTTTGCATGGCTCGCAACGGCGGGGGTGGCGCCATTGCTGCGCCCCCTTGTTACCCTGGCACGGCTGGGGCACGGCGCGAGCCGCCCTGGTCATCGGGCTTTTCGGGAGTTGCACTGAATCGGAGAGCGATCATCGTCGCCGCCTTGGCGGCGCTGGCGGTCCAGGCATGTGCCGGGCCGGTTTCCATGATTGCGGGCGAGGGCGTTCGGACGCCCGATCCACCTCCGCCCGAGATCGCCGTGACCGTGCTGGCGGCCGACGACCTCACCCCGGTCGACGCCGACGTGACCGTCGCCGGACGCATGCTCGAGCACGACGAGTCGGGCCGCGCCATCGTCGAATGGCACGACGCGCCTCTCGAGCTGACGATCGGCGCTCAGGGATTCCACCCGGCCACCTTCCCGATCGTGGTCCTGCCGGTGGGTCTCGAGACCGAGGTGCGTCTCGACCCTGTGGTGCTCAACGGAACGGTCGTCACCCCGGATGGACGTGCCCTCCCTGCCGCCACCGTGACCCTCGGGGGAGAAGAGACCACGACCAACAAGAACGGGCGCTTCTCCTTCGTCAGGGCTCATGGAAGCGAGCTCGTGCTCACCCGGCCGGCGTGGGAGCCGCAAACCGTCGTGTGGGACGGCACGGAAGAGCGCATGGAGATCTCGATGCAGCCCCGCATGATCCGGGCGCTGCGCGTCGGCGGCGACAAGCCGGGCGACCCCGCCGTGTGGGATCACCTCCTCGACTTGGCCGGCGAGTCCGGCGTCAACGCCTTCGTGATCGACACGAAGGACGAGGGGGGGACGATCTTCTGGGACATGGAGCTCGCCCTGGCGCACGAGGTGGGCGCCGTCGACGTCAGGTACGACATCGACCAGGTGATCGCCGACATGGACGAGCTCGACCTCTACAAGATCACGAGGATCACGACGTTCCAGGACGACTTCCTTCCGCGCGCCCAGCCCGAGCTCGCCGCCCGGAACAAGAACACCGGCCGGCCATGGGAGAACAACAACGGGGTCACATGGCTCGACGCAACCGATCCCGCCTCGTGGGACTACCCGCTGGCCGTTGCCCAAGAGGCGTGCCGGCGAGGCTTCGACGAGATCCAGTTCGACTACGTCCGCTTCCCGTCGGACGGGGACATCTCGGTGCTCGAGTTCGACGAGCTGACCTCTGACGCCTACTACAGCGAGCCCAAGCAGCAGAGGCGGATCGAGACGATCAGCGCATTCCTCGAGAAGGCCCACGGCCTGCTCAACCCGATGGGGTGCGCGGTGGCGGCCGACATCTTCGCCATCACGCTCGGGAGCCCGAGCGACGAAGGCATCGGCCAGCAGCCGGGACCCCTCTCGAGCCACGTCGACGTGCTGTCGCCGATGATCTACTCCTACACCTACCCACCCGGTTGGGGCGGCTACGACGACCCGAACGAGCACGTCGAGGAGCTGGTCACGAACACCCTCGACGCCGGGATCCCGAAGCTCGAGGGCTTCAGCATCTACCGGCCGTGGCTGCAGCGGGCCTTCATCACGGACGACGAGATCCTCTCGATCCAGCAGATCGCCGAGGATCGCGACATGGGGTGGATGCTGTGGTCGGCCAACACCGTGTTCGACCTGGGCCATCTTCCCCCGGTCATCGACCGGTGACGCTCGGAGACCTCGAAGCCGATCTCATCGAGTGCGTGCGGTGCCCGCGCCTCGTCGAGTGGCGCCAGCGCGTCGCCTCCGAGAAACGGGCGGCGTTCGCCGATGAGCAGTATTGGGGTCGTCCCGTTCCCGGATTCGGCGACCCGGAGGCGAGGCTCGTCATCGTCGGCCTTGCCCCGGCAGCCCACGGAGCGAACCGGACCGGGAGGATGTTCACGGGTGACCGGTCGGGGGACTGGCTCTACAGAGCCCTCTACCGCGCCGGGTTCTCGTCACACGAGCGTTCGGTCAGGCGAGACTCCGATCTCGTGCTGACGGATGCCTGGGTGACCGCGGCGGTCAAGTGCGCCCCTCCGGGGAACCGTCCCGCCCCGTCCGAGAGAGACAACTGCGCGGCCTGGCTCCACGCCGAGCTCGACATGCTGCGTGCCGGTCGGGTATTCCTTGCCCTGGGTGCCTTCGGCTATCAGGCGGTGTGGGCGTACCTCTCACAGCGGGCGACCGTGCCGAAGCCGCGGCCCCGCTTCGCACACGGGCTCGCAACGCCGCTCGCCGACGGGAGGCACGTGCTGGCGTCCTACCACCCGAGCCAGCAGAACACGTTCACCGGGCGCCTCACCGAGGAGATGCTCGACGCCGCCTTGCGCAGGGCTGCCGAGCTCGTCGCTACCTGATCACGCTCGCCAGTTCGAGCGTCTTCAGATAGCGATCCTGGGACGCCAGCAAGTAGCTGAACGGGTTGCGGGCCACCCCGTCGCGGTGCAATTCGAAGTGGATGTGTGCAGACGCCGACTCGGCGTTGCCCGAGTCACCGACGTAGGCGACGATCTCGCCGGCTGAGACGAAGTCGCCGACCTCGATGCCTGCGGCGAACGCCGTGGCGGCACCTCCTTCACCGTCGTCGGTGCCCGGGGTGTCGTTGTCGAGGTGCATGTACCACGTCTCGAAACCGTCTGCGTGTCGGGTGTACAGAGCCCATCCGGACGTCGGCCCGTATTTCATCTGCTCCACGAACCCGTCGGCAACCGCCAGGATCGGGGTCCCCTTCGGGCTGAAGACGTCGGTGCCGCGGTGGCTCCTCCCGCCGGAGCGCGAGTCCCCCCAGTCGTTCGTGAAGTGGACGTCGAGGTCGTCGATCGGGAAATAGGCGAGCACGAAGTCCTCGTCCGCGGAGCCGGCGGCGCCTGCCGCCGTCGCCAGCACGCCAGTCGACGCCAGGACGATGGCGAGCAAGATCGAGAGTCTGCGGATCATCGGGAGATACCCCAGGATGAGGAAGGGCGCCGATGGCAGGGGCGCCGATGTGGAGCGAGACCATACGCTCGTCACTCTCCGTAGCCAAATCCGCCGCCCAGCCGGAACGGGTCTCTTTGGGCTGCGATCACGGCGCCCTCTATCCTTCGAGGCAACCCCGAGGAGCCCTCTCTTTGTCACGACTCGACCACGAAGCCATGCAGCGCGCCTCCATCGCCGGGCCGGGAGGCCTGGCAAGGCGCCGCCAGCAGGCGTGGGAGATCTACGAGAAGCTCGCGATGCCGTCGTCGACCGAGGAGGTGTGGCGCTACGTCGACCTCGACTTCGATCTCGCAGAGCTGGAGCTGGCGAATGGCGCCGGCATCCCCCTCTCCCGGCCCGAGGACGGAATCGCCGCCGGCATCGGCAACCCTTCCGGAGTCGCCTCCATCGTCGACGGCACGGTGACGACGGCCCAATCTGCATCGGCGGCCACCGTGACATCGGTGGGAGAGGTCGGTGACGATGGCTGGATCGACGCTCGATACGGCACTCTCGTGCACGCAGACCTCGACAAGTTCTCCGCCGCACACGTCGCCTTCTCGCACGACGGCCTGGTCGTCAAGGTACCGTCGGGGGTCGCACTGGCCGAGCCGGTCTACGTCGACGTCCAGGCGACCGGTGACGCTCTCTCGCTGCCGCACGTCGTCGTGGACTGCGAGGACGGCGCCGAGGCGTCCGTCGTCGTGAACTACCGGTCCGGAGACGAAACGGCTGCCGTCGTCGTGCCGCACCTCGAGCTCCATCTCGGGGACGGAGTCAATCTCGCCGTCTCACTCGTGCAGAATTGGGGCTACCGCACCGTAGGGATCGCCCAGGCTCGCGCCAGGGTCGGGCGGGACTCGACGCTTCGGCTCGCCGAGGCGGGGCTGGGGGGGAAGCTCGCCAGGTTCCAGCTCGCCATCGACCTGGAGGGCCGGGGCTCGAGCGCACACGTCATCGGCGCCTACTTCGGCGAGCGGGATCAGGTACTCGACTATCGCTACCTCATGCACCACGCCGGCCTCAACACGAGCTCGGACATGTTCCTCAAGGGGGCTGTCGAGGACACGGCGCTCTCCGTGTTCACCGGCCTGATCCGCATCGACGAGGGGGCGCAGCGAACCGACGCCTATCAGACGAACCGCAATCTGATACTCAGCGAGGGGGCAGCCGCTCAATCAGTCCCGAACCTCGAGATCCTGGCCAACGACGTCAAGTGTGGCCACGGTTCGACGGTCGGCCCGCTCGACGCCGAGCAGCGCTACTACTTGATGAGCCGGGGCCTCGAGCGCACCGCCGCCGACCGGCTGCAGGTGCGGGGCTTCTTCGAGGACGCCCTGGGTCGTTTTCCCGACCAGCGGGTCGCCGAGCCGATCAGGCGCTGGATCAACGGCAAGTTCCTCACGGCGCAACGCGAGGGAAGGGTCTGATGGAGCCGCGGCGCATCGCCAACCTCTCGGACCTGCCGGACGGGCGCGGGGTTCGCGTCGAGATCGGCGAGCACCGCATCGCCGTGTTTCGCATCGGGGACGACGTCTATGCGATCGGCGACAGGTGCAGCCACGCCGAGGCGTCCCTCGCCGAGGGGGAGCTCTTCGACTACGAGGTCGAGTGCCCGAGGCACGGATCCGCGTTCGACGTTCGCACCGGTCAGCCGGGGGCGCTCCCGGCGACGAAGCCGGTCCCCGTGTATGCCGTCACCGTCGACGACGCCGGCGACGTGTACCTCGCTGTCGAGTCCGTCGCCGAGGAGGCCCGATGACCGCCGCCCTCCGTGTCGGTGACCTCCACGCCGGCGTCGGCAACGTCCGCATCCTCAAGGGCGTCGACCTCGAGGTGCCGTTTGGCGAGGTGCACGCCCTCATGGGCCCCAACGGGTCTGGCAAATCGACCTTGTGCCACGTGCTCATGGGCAAGGACGAGTTCGACGCCGAGGGCTCGGCGGCGGTCGACGGCACGGAGCTGCTCGGACTCGGCGTCGACGAGCGTGCCAGGGCAGGGTTGTTCGAGGCGTTCCAGTACCCCGTCGAGGTGCCCGGTGTGACACTCGACGACCTGCTCGGGGAGATGCGATCCGCCCTCGAGATCGGGGACTTCGACGAGCGCGTCTCCGATGCCACCGAGCGCCTCGGCATGGAGCGCTTTCGGGGGCGTTCGCTCAACCTCGGTCTTTCCGGCGGGGAGAAGAAGCGATCCGAGATGTTCCAGCTGTCCGTCGCGGCCCCGAAGGTAGCGATCCTCGACGAGATCGATTCAGGCCTCGACGTCGACGCGGTGAGAGAGGTGGCAGGGCTCGTCGAAGGGCTCAGGTCGGACTCTCTCGGGCTCCTCATCATCACGCACTACAGCCGCATCCTTCGCTACATGCGGCCCGACCGCGTCCACGTGATGATCGACGGCCGCATCGTGAAGTCGGGAGGGCCGGAGGTGGCCGAGGAGCTCGAGGCGACCGGCTACGACGAGCTGCGCAGTAGTCCCGGCTCCGATCCGGCGCCTCCCGAAGACACGACGGAGTTCCCCTGAGTCATGGCGGGCATCCACTTCTCGAACCGTGAGGACGCCATCCAGTACCTGCGTGACCTCTCTCGCCTGTGGATCGGATGGCTCTTCGCGTTGGCGGCGCTGACGTTCACTCGGAGTTGGCTGACGATCGTCGCCGGGGTCGTCGTGTTGTGGGTGCTCTACAGGCTGGCCCGTCCTCTCCAGGAGCGTGTCGACAGGATCCTTCCCATCGAGGCCACGGCTACGGTCGACGAAGCCCGGGGCCGCCGCACCGATCGGGATCGGCTGCTCCGTTCCCTCGCATACGGCGTCGAGCCGATACGCGAGGCCTCCGACCTGGCCGCCGTCGGCTCGCGGTGGCTGGTCATGCGGCACGTGATCCTCGCCGCCACTGCGGCTGCGTTCCTGCTCGTCATCGTCGATTTCGTCATCTGAGAGGCTCGGCAAGGCGGATTAGGCTCGCAAGCGGCGGCGAGTCAGGAGCGGCGTGCGCATCGAGCGCGATTCGATGGGCGAGGTGAGCGTCCCCGATGGGGCGTACTACGGCGCGTCGACGCAGCGCGCCGTCGAGAACTTCCCCATCTCCGATCTCCGCTTCAGCAGGCGGTTCATCTGGGCGATCGGCCTGCTGAAGGGGGCGGCGGCGAGGGTCTCGGCAGCGGCGGGGCATCTCGATCCGGACCACGCAGGCGCCATCGCCGGAGCGGCCGACGAGGTTCGAGACGGTGCGCTCGACGACGAGTTCGTCCTCGACATCTTCCAGACCGGTTCGGGGACGTCGACCAACACCAACGCCAACGAGGTGATCGCCAACAGAGCGACCGAGCTGCTTGGAGGAGAGCTCGGCTCGAAGCTCGTCCACCCGAACGACGAGGTCAATTTCGGGCAATCCTCGAACGACGTCATCCCGTCTGCGATACACGTGGCGGCCGTCGCCGCCATCCGGGAAGAGCTCCTCCCTGCCCTCGACGGCCTCGCCAGGGCTCTGCGAGCCAAGTCGGCAGAGTTCACCGATGTCGTCAAGTCGGGTCGCACCCACCTCATGGACGCCACTCCGGTCACGGTCGGCCAGGAGTTCGGCGGCTACGCCACCCAGGTGGAGAAGGGGGCCAATCGGATCGAGCGGGTGTTGGAGGAGCTCGAGGAGTTGGCGCTCGGCGGCACGGCCGTCGGAACCGGGCTCAACGCCCCTGACGGCTTCCCAGCCGCCGTCATCGTCGAGATGGCGCGGGTGACCGGTTACGCCTTCCGCGAGGCAGAGGACCATTTCGAGGCGCAAGGTGCCAAGGACGCCGTGGTCAGCGCCTCCGGGGCCCTCAAGACGGTCGCCCAGTCGCTTTTCAAGATCGCCAACGACCTGCGCTGGATGGGGAGCGGACCGCGCACCGGCATCGCCGAGATCAGGCTGCCGTCACTGCAACCGGGCTCGTCGATCATGCCCGGCAAGGTGAACCCGGTGATGGCCGAGATGATGATGCAGGTGGCCGCGCAGGTGATCGGGAACGACACGACGATCACGTGGGCGGGTGCCAACGGCAATTTCGAGCTGAACGTCATGATGCCGGTCATGGCCCACAACCTGCTCGAGTCGATCTCGTTGCTCGCCAATGCCGCAGACACGTTCCGGGAGCGGTGCATCGAGGGCATCGAGGCAGACGTCGAGCGTGCCAGGGAGCTGGCCGAGCGCAACATCATCGTGGTGACCGCGCTCAACCCCCACATCGGCTACGACAAGGGGGCGGTCGCCGCCAAGGAGGCGTTCGCCTCGGGCCGCAACGTGCGAGACGTCGTCATCGAGAAGGGCTGGCTGACTGCCGAGCAGGTCGACGAGTTGCTCGACCTGAAGCGACTCACCGAAGGGGGAGTCGTCGAGTAGGTCTCTGGTCCCACTCTCGTTCGTGCGTCCCCTCATCGCATGTGTGCGATGCAGGGACGCAAGAACGGAAGGGGACGGTCAGGCGCCGACCGGTTCGGCGGACGTCGGGGCGAACGCCAGCAGGGCGATCAAACCGTGCATCGCCACGAGCAGGCTCACAGCCATCGGGGCGTATTCGGGGTCGACGTTCATTGGCGTGAGGTTGACGACCACCCCGTAAGCGAAGCCGACCGCGCCGACGCTGAGGGCGAGCGTGCTGCCGGACAACTCCAGGAGCCGGGCGATCCCGCCGAGCTTGTTCAGTTTGCCGAGGGCGAACAAGAGGGTGAAGGCGCCTTGGACGATCGGGACGAGTGCGAACGGGAGCATCGTCGCCGGGTGCTCCGTCATGAGGGCGTACGCACCCAGCACGATGGTCCCGACGGCGGCGACGAGGAGGGACATCGTGACGACGACGGTTCTCATGAGTGCACCTCCAAGGAGCGAGCGTGGGTCGTGGACCGCCTGTGATGCGATGGCCCGGCCGGCGATCGGAAGAGCGCCGAGCATCCAGCGAAGTCGCGCCGCCCGACCCTCGATCGACGCCCCTTCGCTGTCGTGCGCCAGGAGCCACTCACGATGCGGCTCGGGAATCAGCCGTGCGATGGCGCGGTGGAGGCGGCTCACGCGCGACCCTCCGCGGTTCGCGGAACCAGGCGCCGGGCCTCGGCGGCGGTGGCCACGGCGAGCCCGGTGGACGTGAGCCGGTAGGAGTGGCGGGGCGGCCTCCCGTCGACCCCGTCTTCCCATCGCGATTCGAGGTGACGCCGGTCTGCCAGCCGGATCAGGATCGGGTAGAGCGAACCGGATGCCAGGCCCGTCTCCCGAGCGAGGTCGTAACCGTGTCGCCACGCGGCCGGGTCGGCGGCGAGTGCGGCGAGAACCTTCCGGGTCTGCGGTGACGGTTTTCTGTCACGAGGCATGTCGTAACTCTACATATATAGAGTTAGGCTGTCCACTCGTTCGTGCGTCCCCTCATCGCATGTGTGCGATGCAGGGACGCAGGAACGGAAGGGGGACATCAGCCGGCCGCCATACGCCGCAGGACCATGTGGAGGATGCCGCCATTGCGGAGGTACTCCACCTCGACCGGGGTGTCGCAGCGACAGGTGGTGGCGAACTGGACGCTCGTTCCGTCCGGTCTCGTGGCAGTCACCATGACCTGCTGACGGGGCTGGAGGTGGTCGTCGACGTCGATCGAGTACGTCTCGGTACCGTCGAGCCCGAGCGTGGCGGCGTTCTCGCCGTCGGCGAAGGTGAGCGGGAGCACCCCCATCATGACGAGGTTGGAGCGATGGATCCGCTCGAAGCTCTCGACGATGACGGCCTTCACGCCGAGCAGGAACGTCCCCTTGGCCGCCCAGTCCCGTGAGGAGCCCATGCCGTAGTCCTTGCCGCCGAGGACCACGAGCGGCGTCCCTGCCGCCTGGTAGCTGAGGCTCGCCTCGTAGATCGATTTGATGGTGCCGTCGGTGAAGTCCGTCGTGTAGCCACCCTCCGTGCCGGGGGCGAGCTCGTTGCGGATGCGGATGTTGGCGAAGGTGCCCCGTGTCATCACCCTGTCGTTGCCTCGCCGTGACCCGTAGCTGTTGAACATCGAGCGCTCGATCCCGTGGTCGAGGAGGAAGCGTCCCGCCGGAGAATCCGGGGCGATGGATCCTGCCGGAGAGATGTGGTCCGTCGTGACGGAGTCCCCGAGCTTCAGCAGCACTCTGGCTCTCGCGATGGGCCGGATCGGCGCCACATCTCGTCCCAGGTCCTCGAAGAAGGGCGGTTCCTGGATGTACGTGCTGGCCGGATCCCACTCGTAGAGCGCCGCCCCCGTCATCGGGATCGCCTGCCACTCCTCCGAGCCCTCGAACACCGCTCCGTACTCGGTGGAGAACTGCTCCGTTCTCACGAACCGGGCCACGACCTCCTCGACCTCCCCGGGCCTCGGCCAGATGTCGGCGAGGTAGACCGGTCGGCCGTCGCCGTCGTAGCCGATCGGCTCTCTCGTGAGGTCGATGTCGACCGTGCCCGCCAGCGCGTACGCGACGACGAGCGGGGGCGACGCCAGGTAGTTGGCGCGCACGTCGGGAGAGATGCGGCCCTCGAAGTTGCGGTTGCCGGACAGCACGGAGGCGACGACCAGATCGTGGCGGTTGATGGCAAAGCTGATGGGCTCCGGAAGCGGCCCCGAGTTGCCGATGCACGTCGTGCACCCATAGCCGACGAGGTAGAAGCCCATGGCTTCGAGGTCGTCCATGAGCCCGCTCTCGGTGAGGTAGTCGGTGACCACCTTCGAGCCCGGCGCCAGCGACGTCTTCACCCACGGCTTCCTCGAAAGACCTCGCTCACGTGCCTTCCTGGCGACGAGGCCGGCACCGACCATGACGTCCGGGTTCGAGGTGTTGGTGCACGACGTGATGGCGGCGATGACCACGTCGCCGTGCTCCAGGAGGAACCGCCTCCCGTCGTACTCCACCTCCACGGAACCGTCGCCGTCGGGAGTCGCCTCGCCGACGACGCCTCCGCCTTCGTCGACCATCTCCTCCACCGTGCCCGGACCCGCCGGAGCGGCCTTCCCGAACGTCTGGGCGAGGTCGTAGCGCCACTGGTCCTTCATCCCGGCGAGGTCGATCCGGTCCTGGGGGCGCTTCGGCCCGGCGAGCGATGGCGTCACCGTCGACATGTCGAGGCGGAGGTCGGAGCTGTAGACGATGTCGTGTGCATCGTCGCGCCACATTCCCTGGAGCCGGTAGTACTGCTCGACGGTCTCGACCAGCGCTTCTGACCGCCCTGTGAGACGGAGGTACCGAAGTGTCTGGTCGTCGACGGGGAAGAACCCGACCGTTGCTCCGTACTCGGGCGACATGTTGGCGATGGTCGCCCGGTTGGCGACCGGCATGTCGGCCAAGCCCGGGCCGTGGAACTCGACGAACTTCCCGACGACGCCGTGTTCGCGCAGCATCTGGGTGACCCGGAGCACCAGATCCGTGGCGGTCGTGCCCTCGGCGAGCCTTCCTGTCAGCTCGAACCCGACGACCTCGGGCAGCAGCATGTAGATCGGCTGGCCGACCATCGCCGCCTCGGCCTCGATGCCTCCGACCCCCCAGCCGACCACGCCGAGACCGTTGATCATCGTCGTGTGCGAATCGGTGCCGACGAGGCTGTCGGGAAAGAGGTGGACCCCGTCGTCCCACGCCACCTTGGCGAGGTACTCCAGGTTCACCTGGTGAACGATTCCGGTCGCAGGCGGGACGACTCGGAAGTTGTCGAAGGCCGATTGACCCCACTTCAGGAACTCGTAGCGCTCCCTGTTGCGCTCGAACTCTCGCTCCGAGTTGATCTGGAGTGCCATGCCGCTGTTGAAGGCGTCCACCTGCACGCTGTGGTCGATGACGAGGTCGCTCTGTACGAGGGGGTTGACCTTCTGGGCCGCCGCCTCGTCGCCCGTCATCCGAACGACGGCGCTGCGCATCGCCGCCAGGTCGACGACCGCGGGCACGCCGGTGAAGTCCTGGAGGACGACCCGGCCGGGCGTGAACGCCACCTCGGTCTCCTCCACCTTGGAGGCGTCGTACTGGGCGAGCGCCTGCACGTCGTCGTCACGCACGATCACGCCGTCGTGCTTGCGGAGCACCGACTCGAGGAGGACCTTGATCGTGTACGGCAGCGAGTCGATGTCCCCGAGGTCTCTGAGGGCGTCGAGGCGGCACACGACGCGCTCCCCGAGCGGCGTTTCGATCGTGGCTCTCGCCTGGAAGGGGTCGTGCGTCATCTGTTCGTTCCTCGCGTCGTGGCTGGGTTCGTCTCCTCAGTAGAACAAACTCTACAGAGAGGCCCCGATCCCCCTCGCGGAGAAATCGGGGCCTCGATTGGCAGCGCTGGAAAGAACCAACGTTCTTGCGACGTGCTTACGGCTCGTAGAGGTCGAGGGTCACAGCGACGATCTGTCCGTCCGCGTCGACGAAGAGGTCGATCGAATACCAGTCGATACAACTCACGGCATCCAACGGCTGCGTACTGATCCTCAGGTATCCGTCGAGCCCACCGGGAGTACCGGTCGGTTCCGCTGCACATCGGGGATGTTCGCCGGTCACCGTGCGTCGGATGTCTTCGGAGGCGAGCAGGTCGATGAGCGAGACCGTGCCCGCTCTCGCCCTGAAGCCGTCAGCGCCGAGCACCCAGCGCGACGGATTTGCAAGATCGGCCCGCGGAATCGTCTCGACGATGTCGATGCCCAATCCGAGCGACACCTCAGGCGCCAGGGGGACACTGTCGAACGCTCCGGCGGCTCGGGAGAAGTCGACGAGCGCTTGCATGATCGCCGCTTCCGCCTCAGTTGCCGCTCGAGAGTCGTCGACGGGCCCCTCTTGTCCCGGAGGCTGCGTCGTCGCGCCGCCGGAGCTCGCCAGCATCGTGACAGGGTGACTCACGATGTCGATGCGGCGTCCATCCTCCGCCGAGTGGGTGAACACGGTGACGAGGCCCTCGGTGTCGGCGTCGAGCGTGTAGTCGATGTCGATCGAGTAGTCGCCCCAGCAGCCGGTGCCGCACGTGGCGGTGGCGAAGCCATCGGCGATCACCGTTCCGTCTGCGGTCACCTCGTACGCCACAGTTGCCTCGAAAACGTCGGCGATGCCTGTGATGGTGAACGGCGAGCCGACCGTGGCCCCGACCGCAGGTGCGTCGACGAAGACCTGGCCGACGATCCCCTGGTCGAGGTAGTCGGCTCTGACCACCGGTCCGTCGAGGACGATGCCCTCGCCCGAGAACACCTCCACGGGCTCGCCGTCGATCTCGAAGACGACCTCGGTGGCCTCGGGGAACTGGGTGGCCGTGAACACGACCTGCGTGAGCCTGGCGAACATGGTGGCCGATCCGCCACCCGCCTCGAATGTCGAGCTGAGGTCGATCGTGAGGCGCGTGTCTGCCGAGGCGTCACCCGCCCCGGCCTCGCCGAGCGTGACGCCCAGCACCTCTGTGTCCGGCGGGATCTCGGATGCGAGCGACGGGTACAGGGCGATCTCGTCTGCCGTCGGCCCTGCCACGAGGGCGTGGATCGCAGCGCGCAGATAATCGCCGTTGGTTGCCTCGTCGACGGGGATTCCGTCGGCGACGAGCGGCACCACGAGTCGGTGCACCGGGACGAGCACGGGGGCCGGGTCCTCGGGAGACACCGGGTCCCCCACGAAGTACAGCGTCACGGGTGTCGGCTCACCGTTCGGCGGGGTGACGATCGTCGTGTCGGGCGTCGTGGTCGGCACGGGCGTCGTGACCGGCGGCGCCGGCTCCGTCGACAGCCTGCTGACCAACAGCGGGATGCCGACGATCAGCAGCACCGCGGCAGCCGCGAAGCCGACGAGCAGCAGTGGAGAGCGCCTCCGGGGTGGGGTGGACTGGGACGATGGGGAAGGTCGCAACTGGACCATGGTCTCCTCCGGGAACGGGGGAGCCTCCGGAGCCATCTGGATGAGACGGTACGTCAGCTCGCGCATCTTGGTGTCGTGTCGATCACTCATCGAGCAGCTCCTTGAGTCGTGCGCGAGCTCGCGCCAAGTGGCGCTTCACCGACCCCTCGGACACACCCAGCCGGGCCGCCGTGTCGGCGGGGGACAGGTCTTCCCAGTACGTGAGTACCACTGTGGCGCGCTGCTGCACGCTCAGTCGGTCGACCGCTGCGAGCACGTCGACGTCGATGTTCACGGGAGCTGCGGCCTCCGGAGCCGCCGCCTTGTGCTCCCTGATGCGTCGTCGCATGGTGCTGCGATGATGCGATCGTGCTTGGTTCAGGACCGAGCGGTAGAGATACGCCCTCGGGTTCGACACGGATGGCCATCCTTTCGAGCCGAAGGCCCGCAAGCAAGCGTCCGTCACGACGTCTGCTGCGTCGAACGGTCCGACCAGCCCTGTTGCGAAGCGCATCAGGTCGTCGGCGTACTTGCGGTAGATCTCCTCGTCGGTCATCTCGCCTCTGAGACGCCACAGACGGGGCGTGCGGGTGACGCGTCCCTCGCAAGCTACCCCCGTTGTTTCCGTTCCTGCGTCCCTCCATCGCAACGATGCGATGGAGGGACGCAGGAACAGGCCCCACCAGATCAGCGCTCGTTCGATCACCCCGACCGAATGCCGGACCGCTCTCGCCCGCTCCTAATCTGGCCCGATGGAGCCGCTGCCGGTGACCGAGGGAGTCCTGTTCACCGATCTGTACCAGCTGACGATGGCGCAGCTGTACTTCCGCGAAGGCATCCACGAGCGGAAGGCCCAGTTCGACTACTCGTTCCGCAGCTACCCGGATTACGGAACCCACCAAGCCGGGTACTGCGTCTTCGCCGGGCTCGGCCCGCTGCTCGAGTGGATGGAGGCTGCCCGTTTCGGCGACCGGGAGCTGGCGCTGCTGGCGGGTCAGCTCGGCGTCAAGGGCGACCCCCTGTTCGGGGACGACTTCCTCGATTGGCTGCGCGCCAACGGCCACTTCGGGCAGATCGAGGTGAGCGCAGTCGCCGAGGGACGGGTGGTCCACCCGTTGGTGCCGGTGGCGGTGATCACCGGGCCGCTGGCGATGGCCCAGATCCTCGAGACGTCGTTCCTCAATCATTGCAACTACGCGACACTCATCGCCTCGAAGGCGTCGCGGCTGGCCGACGTCGCCCACGGGCGCCCGATCATCGAGTTCGGCATGCGCCGCGGTCCCGCCGAGGGCGTGAACACGGGCGGGAGGGCGGCCCTCATCGGCGGCGCCGACTACACGTCGAACGTCGGCATCTCCTATGCGCTCGGCTTCGACCCGAAGGGAACCCACGCCCATTCGATGGTGCAGGCGTTCATGGCCATCGGCGGCGGTGAGATCGAGGCGTTTCGGGCGTACGCCAGGGAATATCCGGACGACTGCCTCCTGCTCGTCGACACGATCGACACGCTCCGCAGTGGCGTGCCCCACGCCATCGAGGTGTTCCGGGAACTGCGGGAAGCGGGCCACGAGCCGGTCGGCATTCGCCTCGACTCGGGTGACCTCGCCTATCTGGCGATCCAGTCTGCGGCCCAACTCGACGCTGCCGGGTTCTCCGACGTCTCGATCGTCCTGTCGAGCAACCTCGACGAGCTGGCGATCTGGCAGATCCTCAGCCAGATCCACGACGAGGCTGCCCGCTACGGCGTCGACGCCGGGAAGCTGGCGAGCCGGCTCGTCTACGGGGTCGGCACTCGGCTGCTCACGTCGCACGGCGACCCCGCCCTCGACGGCGTCTACAAGCTGGTGGCGATCGAGGGGGAGGACGACTGGGTGCCTGCGATCAAGGTGTCCGATACGCCGCAGAAGGTGCCGGCTCCCGGTCAGAAGCGCCTCTGGAGGGTCACGGACGACCGTGGCTTCGCCACCGCCGACGTGGTCTCCTGCCCGGACGAGGACCTCCGCGAGATGGACTCCATCGTCCTGCGCCATCCACACCGCGAGGGCGTGTCACGCGCCCTCCATGCCTCACAGATCGCGTCGGTCGAGGAGCTGCTCACACCGGTCTTTCGTGGAGCCGCGACGAGCGCACCGACGATCGACGAGATGCGGGCGAGGCGCAGGGCCGATGTCGCTCTCCTCGACCCGGGCGTTCGCCGCCTCGTCAACCCGCACGTGTACCACGTCTCGCTCACGGAGAAGATGAAGGACTTGCAGCTTCGGCTCATCCGCGAGGCGCGTCTCGGCGCCTGACGAGCTCAGGCGATCGCGACGCCGCCGGCGACGAGGTCGGCGATCGCTCGGGAGCCGTCGCCCGGTTCCAGGTCAACGGCCCTGATGCAGTTGGCGAGAACCGTGGTGTCGAACCCGAGTTTGGCGGCGTCGATCGCCGTGTCCTTCACGCAGTAGTCGGTGGCGAGGCCGACGACGACGACCTTGGCGATCGAGTGCTCCCGGAGCAACGACAGGAGCTCCGTCGGGGACTCCTCACCCGTCCTCGGATCACGAATGGTGAAGCCCGAGTAGCCGTCCTCCCCACCGACCCCTTTGCGAACCGAGGGCCCGGCCACGAGGAGCGAGCGCTGCAGCTCGGCACCCCAGGTGTCGGCGACGCAGTGGACCGGCCAGTCCCCCCCGTACTTGGCGAAATGGGGTGTCGCATCCGGGTGCCAATCCTGGGTGTACACGACGAAGGCATCCGCCCGCTCGGCTTCCTCGATCTCCTGGTTGATGTACGGGATGGCCTTCTCGCCGTCGCGCACGTAGAGAGATCCGCTGGCGTCCGCGAAGTCGTTCTGCACGTCGACCACCACGAGTGCCGTGGTGGCGTCGTAGTCAGGTTTCGGAGTCGCCATGCCCCTTGTTCGCCCCCTCCAGCTGTGCCAGCGCGTCTTCGAGCGTAGCCCACGGCAAGTCGGCGCATTTGATGCGGACCGGGAACTTGCGGACCCCTTGGAGAGCCTCGAGGTCGCCGAGCACGGACCCGGGTCGCGAGCCGTCGACAGGGTTGTCACCGTCCTCTATGGACATCATCCGCTTGAACTGCCTGGTGAGGTCGGTGATCTCCGGAACGGTCCGGCCGACGATGGCGTCGGCCATCATCGATCCGGATGCTTGCGAGATCGAGCAGCCGATTCCCTGGATGGCGGCGTCGACGACCTTCCCGTCGTCGACGGCGATGTCGAGTGAGAACTCGTCCCCGCAAGACGGGTTCTGGCCTTCGGCGTGGATGTGCGGGATGGTGAGAGTGCCCTTGCGGCGCGGGTTGCGGTAGTGGTCGAGGATCACCTCGCGATACAACTCATCGAGAGCCATGGGTCCTGGTCACCTCCGCTCTCTGGAACGAAATCGCACATCGAGCATTCCCGGTCACCCGACACCGAAGATCTGGCGGGCACGCATCAGACCCGAGACGAGAGCGTCGACGTCGGAGGGCACGTTGTAGATGTAGAACGAGGCCCGTGCAGTCGACGCGACGTCGAGACGCCGCATCAGCGGCTTGGCACAGTGGTGGCCTGCGCGGACGGCGACCCCCTGCTCCTCGTCGAGGATCGTCGCCAGGTCATGGGCGTGTATGTCTGCGAGCTCGAAGCTGACGGCGCCGCCGCGGCTGTCGAGATCGGCAGGCCCGTACACCTTCAGGTCCGGGACTTCTGCGAGGCGCTCGAGGGCATAACGGGTGATCTCGATCTCGTGGGCTCGCACGTCGTCCATGCCGACGCCCGTCAGGTAGTCCACTGCCGCCCCGAAGCCGATCGCCCCGGCGATGGGCGGTGTGCCGGCCTCGAACTTGTGCGGCAACGGCGCCCAGCGCGATTCGTGGAGCTGCACGTCGCTGATCATCTCTCCGCCTCCCTCGAACGGCTCCATGCGCTCGAGCAGCTCTGCTCGACCCCACAGGGCACCGACGCCCGTCGGTCCGAGCATCTTGTGGGCGCTGAAGGCGAGGAAGTCGGCACCGAGCGTGTCGACGTCGACGGGAAGGTGCGGCACGAGTTGGGCGCCGTCGACGACGACGATCGCCCCGACCGCGTGGGCCGCCTCTGCGAGCTCGGCAACGGGGCCGATCGTGCCGGTCACGTTCGACATCCCGGAGACCGACACGATCTTGACACGCTCGTCGAGGACGTCTTCGAGTCCCGAGAGGTCGAGGGTGTAGTCGGCGGCGATGTCGAGGTAGACCAGCTCGGCGCCCGTGTGGCGGGCGATGATCTGCCACGGGACGAGGTTGGAGTGGTGTTCCATGACGGTGAGCAGGATCCTGTCGCCCTCGCCGAGCTGTTCCAGGCCCCAGCCGTATGCCACCGTGTTGAGCCCGTGGGTGGTGCCCTTTGTGAAGATCACTTCACGCGGCGTCGCCGCTCGGATGAACGAGGCGACCTTCGCTCGGGCGCCCTCGTAGGCGTCCGTCGCCTCCTGGGCCAGCGTGTGGGCTCCACGATGGACGTTGGCGTTCGTCGTCCTGTAGTAGTGGTCGAGGGCGTCGATCACCTGGAGGGGCTTCTGCGTCGTGGCAGAGGAGTCGAGATAGACGAGCGGCTTGCCGTGGACCTCTCGCTCGAGGATCGGGAAGTCCTTGCGGATGGCGGCCGCGTCGAGCATCAGCTTCCCGCCCCTACCGGCCGGTACGCGTCGTATCCCTTCTCCTCGATCTCCTTGGCGAGATCCGGCCCCCCGGTGGCCGCGATGCGCCCGTCCATGAAGACGTGGACCACGTCGGGAGTGATGAAGTCGAGCATCCGCTGGTAGTGCGTGATGATGAGGATGCCGTTCTGCTCGGATGCGACCTTCTGGACGCCTTCTGCGACGGTTCGCAGGGCGTCGATGTCGAGGCCGGAGTCGGTCTCGTCGAGGACGGCGAACTCGGGCTCGAGGACCGCCAGTTGCAGGATCTCGTTTCGCTTGCGCTCGCCGCCCGAGAACCCCTCGTTGAGGTAGCGGTCGGCGAAGCTCGACTCCATGCCGAGCTCCTTCATGACGTCCATCACCTTGAGGCGGAGCTCGAGGACCGTGTAGTCGGTCCCCGTCCTGTTCGAGAGGGCGGCTCTGAGGAAGTTGACGACCGAGACGCCCGGGATCTCCTCCGGGTACTGGAAGCCGAGGAACATGCCTGCTCGGCCGCGCTTGTCGGGCGTCCACCCGGCGATGTCCTCGCCCTTGTAACGGACCTTGCCCTCGGTCACGAGGTATCCCGGATGGCCGAGCAGCACGTTGGCGAGGGTGGACTTCCCCGACCCGTTCGGCCCCATGAGGGCATGGATCTGGCCGCGGTCGACGACGAGATCGACGCCGCGGACGATCTCGCTGTCACCGGCGGCCACGTGGAGGTTCTCGATCTCGAGCAGAGGGGCAGCCATCGACTCAAGATTAGTCACACCTGGATAGGGGAAATTGGCGGAGGTCCAACAGTGATCCCACTCCCTTCCCAGCCACCCCCTCGGCTCGGGGCTGCGCCCGCTCGCCGGTCCCCCGCAGAGCGGGAGACAGCGTTGAGGGCTCTGTCGGGCGCATGCACGTGAGCCGAGGGGCACGGGTCCACCCCCTCCCAGCCACCCCCTCGGCTCGGGGCTGCGCCCGCTCGCCGGTCCCCCGCAGAGCGGGAGACGGCGTTGAGGGGACTGTCGGGCGCATGAACGTGAGCCGAGGGGCA